>JAFTNI010000015.1 GCA_017451975.1 Clostridia bacterium | reverse complement strand
GTCGCCGTTTTCGGCGTTGGAGGGGTAGGTTCTTTTACAGTAGAGGCGCTTGCACGCCTCGGTATAGGTCATATCACGCTCGTTGACCCCGATATGGTGGCGGAATCAAACCTCAACCGCCAGCTAATAGCGCTTCATTCCACCGTCGGCAAATATAAAGTAGACGTTGCAAAGGAGCGTATTCTCGATATAAACCCCGAAGCAGGGGTTGAAGCGCTAAGGCTTTTCTATTTGCCCGAAAACGCAGAAGGCTTTGATGTTTCGCGATTCGATTGCATAGTTGACGCGATAGACACGGTTTCCGCAAAGCTTGAGCTTATTGTGCGCGCAAAAGCGGCGGGCGTGCCCATAGTAAGCTCCATGGGTACGGGCAACAAAATGCACCCTGAAATGCTTGAAATTTCAGATATTTCAAAAACGAGCGTTTGCCCTCTTGCCAGAGTTATGAGAAGGGAACTGCGCGCCAGAGGAATAAAAGAGCTTAAAGTTGTGTATTCTAAAGAAGAAGCGATTGAACCTAAAGAAAGCGTTTTTTTGCCGAACGGAAAGAAAACCGTGGGTAGTATTTCCTTTGTGCCTAGCGCGGCGGGCTTGCTCATAGCCTCAGAGGTTTGCAGAACGCTGCTCGGTGAATGACATTGTGCAAAGTGTACAAAATACAAGCTGTATTATTGTTAGGTGCCGATTTGGCTATATTTCATTGAAAAAGGTTGACTTTTTCGCTTTTTTTTGGTATCATATAGACAAAAGCATAACTAAATAATTTTTTATGAAAGGTAAAATGTTATGAAAAAAATTATCTCTTTGATTTTGGTAGGCGCTATTGCTTGTCTTGCATTCACTTCCTGCGACTTGAATGCTACAACAGACTCTTCTAAAACAACAGAATCTACCGAATCAACAAACACAACAGTTACAACAGGCACAACTGCTACAACAGGCACAACTGCTACAACAGGTACAACTGCTACAACACCCACAACGGGCACAACAGTAACCCCCGTACTTGGCGACCCCACTTTTGGTCTTGACGGCGAAACACCCACAGACGTTTCCGTATTCAAAACAAAAGTTCTTGCAGACGGCACTGTTGCTATCACGGGTACTTACTCCGCAGCTGCAGAGCTTACAAAGATCGTTGTTCCTGCTGCAATCGACGGCAAGAGAGTTACAAAAATCGACGAATCTGCGTTTGCAACACTCTCCAAGCTCACAGAAGTTGTTATCCCCGGTTACGTAAAGAGCATCGAAGCTTACGCTTTCCGTGACTGCACGGCTCTTGCAACAGTTAAACTTCCCGAAGGTCTTGAAGAACTCGGCGAAGGCGTTTTCTCTGCTTGCAAAGCTCTTACAAATACAGATTTCCTCCCCTCTACATTGACAACTCTCGGTGCGCGCGTTTTTGAAAGCTGCGAAGGCTTGCTTAAAGCATCTCTTCCCGATTCCGTATCTAAAGTTGGCGAAAGAGCTTTCCAGGCTTGCAACAATATGGCAGAATTCAAATTCCCTGCAGCACTTACAAAAATTCCTACAAGAATGTTCCAGGGTTGCAAAAAACTCGCTATATCCACAGGTTACGACGTATTTACAATTCCTGAAGGCGTTACAGAAATCGGCGCATACGCATTCTTTGAATGCCAGCAGCCCGCTGCAATCTCTTTGCCTTCTACACTTACAAAAATCGGCAAGAACGCATTCGATACTTGCAGACGTCTCAAAACTATCACAATTCCCGAAAGCGTTAAGTCTATAGGCGATTGCGCATTTGCATCTTGCACATTGCTCAGCACAGTTGTTATGCCCTCCGGTGACGTAACAATCGGTAAAGACGTATTCCTCAGCTCCAATAAAGTTAAAGTTCAGGCAGTTGCAGGTTCCGCAGCAGAAAAATGGTGCACAGAAAACGGCATTACACTTGTTGCACCCGCTGCATAATTTAAAATCGTACACAAAGAAAATCCTCCGATTTCTCGGAGGATTTTTTATGTGTTACTTCAGTTTTGAAATAATTATAAGCAACAAGCCTTCGGTAAAAGCAATTTCGGCGCTTTCCCCGGTTATTTCGTTGCTGAGCCCCAAAGGGAAGAGGTTTGAAAGCTCACCGTTTTCAAGCGGGTATTTTACACCGCGAAGCGAAATTCCGCTTGCCTTTTCGCCATAGGAGAAAACCGAAAGAGTAAAGCCTTTCTTAGAAGGCAAGGTAACCTTTCCGGGGCGAAGCAGAAACGCTTCGTTTTCGCCGTCTTTAACGGTTATGCTTGTGCCGAGCGAAGCACCGTATGCAAGCATCTGAAGGTTGGCAAAGGTGTGGTCCAGCCTGCCTGAAAGACCGCCCGCTACGGTTATTTCCGTAAAGCCGCGGCGCATAGCTTCTTTTACGCAAAGCATTGTGTCGGAATCGTCTTTTTCTATAGGGAAACGCATAATTTCGGTTTTTTCGGGGAACGACACAGGCGCACCTGTGTCGAAATCTCCGATTATAAGGTGAGGCGTTATTCCTTGATCTATGGCAAGGGGAAAGGAGTTATCGGCGCAGATGATAAAATCATCATCGCGGATATCTACTGTTTCGTGGATTTTATGTGGGAGGCAAGGTGTTATAATTATTGCTTTCATTAGTTAATTCAAACTTTCTTTGTGTTTTGGAGCGAAGCTCGTATGATGAGAAGAAGAGCTGCGGCGATGAACGCTGCCGCCGTAACGATGATGACAGCAACCCAGTTTACCGTGGAAATTGCGGCGAGTGTGAATTCACCCGTTTCAGCGTCCTGAAGCTTTTCAAAAATTTCTGCAACGTCGAAGATAACGGCACCGCATACAAGCAGACCTGCGGCAGGCTTTGCCCAGGAAAGCTTGCCTGAAGAGGTTGCCGACGCTATGCGCTTGGGCGATGCCAAGCGAAAATCTATAACCGAAGCGATGTAAAGTGTTGCTACTGTGAGAACTATGGTTTCGGGAATC
>JAFTNI010000149.1 GCA_017451975.1 Clostridia bacterium | reverse complement strand
TCCGAAGCCTTTCAAAAATCCTTCCCGTTCAAAATTTATTTACAAAGCCATAGATGCAAAGGCATTTTGGACAGATTTGAACTACCACACTACTCCACCTGCCGAAAACAAGGTGAATCCAAAAAAGATGCAATTTCAGTTTGGATAGATTCAAACCACCACATTGCTTCAAAAGCAATGTAAAACGCAAATACAAAATAGCTCCATCGTTTCAATGGACAGATCCGAACTATCGAAAACCAAATACTGACCTGCTGAAGACAAAGAAAAAGCCACGGCGAACCGTGGCATATTCTTTCAAGTAAAACTCTCCGACAAATTGGAATTTACTTTGTCAGCATTTCGATTGCTTCTTCCTTGGTGGAAACAAAAAATACACTCTTGCCTTTATTGCTCTCATAGATAAAATCCTTGAGAGGTTTGCTGGTATACACTGCATTTTATACGACAACATTCGGAGAAATATGCTTTAGAATAGGAGCGACTCTTACTTTCATTTCTACATTTGACCCAATGGGACTGATTGGAACAGTCATCAATTTTACTGCTTGCTTTTCCTCCGATTTGAAAAAATCAAAGATAATTGTAATATGGACTATCATTTCTCCTATTTTGATAGTGCTGTTTTGGGTTTTAGCTTTATGCTTCTTTGTTCGCCACAGTGGCGGTGTTTAATTACATATTCTCCTTCCCAAGCATACCGTTTATTATAATATCTATCGCACAAAAAAGCTCCCTTTTACGGGAGCTTTTCTTGTTATTTACTTTTCTTTTTGTAGCATACAAGACCGATACCCATGATAACCACATATACGATGAGGTAGAAGAGCACGGGGAAAGCAAATTTGCCTTCTGCCGCCGCTGCAAGGTAAGGCTTAATACCGTGGGCATAAACCGCAACGAACATCATGAACGCGCAAGCGATTATGCCGAGCACAGGCATAACTATGTTTTTGAACACATCCTTTTTGCCCTCTTTGGCAATGAACATTATGAAAATCGGAATGTACATACCGTAAATCGTGATGATGGGAAGCTCGGAGGAGTCAAAGCTGAAAAGACCGAAAATGGGGGCTGTGAGGTTAGCCGCATAGAAGTAGAAGAACCAGCAAGCGCAGAAAAGAAGGCCAAGCACGCCGGAGTTAGAGGGCATATTCGTCTTGTTGTCTACTTCAGCAAAGGTTTCGGGCTTGGGGCCGTGGTTTCTTACCGCGATAGAGTAAGGAGCGCGAACGCTTGCGAGCATAAGACCGTTAAGCGTGCCAAGGCAGGAAACAACGATGAACACATTGAGGATAGTGCCGCCGATATTGCCGAAAATGTTTTTGAACGCTGTTGTAGCACCCTGTGTCATAAGAACTTCTACGGAAGCGCCGCCCGTAAGACCGATGAAGTAAAGGATGTAAACTACCACGATAAGGATAGTACCCGCAACGAGCGCGATGGGAAGATTCTTTTTGGAATCTTTAAGCTCTGCGTTAACGGATGTTGCAATGATCCAGCCTTCATATGCGAATGCAGCCGCAGCAACGCCTGCGAAAACGCTCATGAAGTCGCCGTCGCCCATGCTCTTTACAGACTGAACGAAGGCTTCTGTGGTGTTACCGTTAACAAGGCCAACAATAGTGCCTACAACGATCATAATTGCAAGCGGAATAAGCTTGATAACCGTTGCACTTACCTGTAATTTACCGGCAATCTTGGGGGAAAGCACGTTGATCGCATAGATTGCAACGAGATAGAAAGCGCCGAGCGCCATGCAAAGACCGCTTGTAATATCGGCGTTTGCATCGAAAAGAACGAGTGTGTATCTTGCGGAAACCCAAGCAAGAACAGATGTCATTGCAGGGTAATAAATCGTGGATACGAACCAGCCCATAAGGTAAGCGTATTTTTCGCCTACGGCTGCTTCGGCATAGTCAACCACACCGTTTACTTTTGAATACTTTGTCGCGAATTTCGCGAAGTTGAAAGCACAGATAACCATTACTACGCCGCCGATAAGCCAAGCAAGTATACCGAAAAGCATATTGCCGTTTGTGTAATTAAGGATATCCTGTGCTTTGAAGAATACGCCGGAGCCGATAACGATACCTACAACCATGCAGATAGCCGTAAAGAGGCCGTAGCGCTTTTCAAGTTGATTATTCTGATTATTCAAAGGTAGTCCCTCCATATTCATTTTTATTTTTAAATCAGATTTGTTGATTATAACATATTTTGTACAAATTGTAAACAGTTTTTTCGATAATGAATAAATATTACTGCGATTGCGTTTTTTAATGTATATTATATGCATAAAACATTCGTTTTCGGTATATCAAACGTCAGCTTCAAAAAATGATTTGCCCTCTTTTTGCCAAAAAAACTTGCTTTTTCTTTCCCCGTGCGATATAATATGCTAAAACGTTTTTAAACACGGAGGAAAACCAAATGAAACCGACGTATAAAACCACGATTTTTGCTTGCTTCGTGGGTTATATCGTTCAAGCTATCGTGAATAATTTCGCGCCGCTTCTCTTCATCACCTTTCAGAATACATATTTCATACCGCTTTCACAGATAACCTTGCTCGTTACGGTAAATTTCGCCGTACAGCTCACAGTAGACCTGCTTTCCACGCTTTTCGTGGATAAAATAGGCTATCGCACATCTATAGTTATAGCCCAGGGCTTTTCCGCCGCAGGGCTTGTGCTGCTTACGTTTTTGCCCGAGGTAATGCCGCCGTTCTTCGGCATACTCACTGCGGTTATCATATACGCCATAGGCGGCGGTATAATAGAGGTGCTTATAAGCCCTATTATGGAAAGCTGCCCTACGGATAACAAAGAAAAGGCCATGAGCCTGCTGCACTCCTTCTATTGCTGGGGTCACGTTGGCGTAGTGCTTATTTCCACGGCGTTTTTCGCGCTCTGCGGCATAGAAAACTGGCGCGTGCTTGCATACGTATGGGCTTTGGTTCCCGTTATAAACGGCTTTATTTTCCTTAAAACGCCTATTGCCCCGCTTATTGCCGACGGCGAAAAGGGTATGACTCTGCGCGAGCTTTTCTGCAGCAAAGCCTTTTGGCTTCTCGCCGTAATGATGGTCTGCTCAGGCGCTTCAGAGCAAGCCGTGAGCCAATGGGCATCTGCCTTTGCGGAAATAGGCCTCGGCATCTCCAAAACGGCAGGCGACCTTGCGGGCCCGCTTACCTTCGCCGTGCTTATGGGCGTTTCGCGCGCCATCTACGGCAAATACGGCGATAAGCTCAACCTCGATAAATTCATGAAGGCAAGCGCCGTGCTCTGCGTTTTTGCGTATCTCCTCGCTTCGCTTTCCCCCATACCCGTGCTCAGCCTTATCGGCTGCGCCGTTTGCGGCTTCTCCGTTGGTATAATGTGGCCGGGCACGTTCAGCCGCGCCGCGGCAACCCTGCGCACTGGCGGCACGGCTATGTTTGCCCTGCTCGCGCTTGCGGGCGACCTCGGCTGCTCGGGCGGTCCCACACTCGTGGGCTTCGTTTCCGATGCCGTGGGCGGAAATATGAAGGCAGGCATTCTCGCCGCCACACTCTTCCCCCTTATTATGGCGCTCTGCCTTTTCATCGGCAAAAAGAAAAGCAAATAAGCTAAAGCAAAACGCCCCCGCAAAAGCGAAGGCGTTTTAGCGTGTCGGTAAACTGACTTCAGGCTCACCCCTATGGGTAGCGTAGCGGCGATGCGGTAGTGAATTACAGTCCGTTGGAC
>JAFTNI010000148.1 GCA_017451975.1 Clostridia bacterium | reverse complement strand
TTTTGCGGTAGTATAGCACAAGCTCGTATTTAAGGCTGCTTATTTTTTCATTAATCTTGCATTTTATGTATTTTTCGCCGTTTTTTTCAAAAAGCACGTATTGGCTTATATATTTTCTAATGCCCAGCTTAGGCTCGTAGGTAACGCTTCTTCCGCCCTCGAAAACACATTTTCTTACGCCCCTGTCGCCAAGAAGCGCCCCCCTTGCGGGCGAAAGCAAAACGGCGGGAAGAACGCGCGAAACCAAAACGGTATATATGCCTATAGAGGCGGCAAATATAACCGCAACGGCGCAATATCTGAATATTACATCTACCATCTGTTTCTTCTCCTTGAAGTCATTTATTGTTGCTTATTGATTGCTCAGGTACCCCTTTAAGAATTCCTGAACCGATTCCGCAGAAATCTCGCCTACAGAGCCTATCTGGGAAACCATTACCTCTGCCACGGGCTCTGCCACAACGGGCGGAATGTTTATACCGTAATCGCCGAGGTATTCCTGCGCATATTCCGTCATAGCGGCAACTTTTTCTTCCACAGTACCATAGCCCTTGTTGTTTACGGTGTTAATGGCGTCTGCCATCTTCAGCGCGAGCTGGTCGTAATTTTCGCTTAAGATACCGGTTATATCCTCGCTGTATATTTTATCTGCAATAGCGCGCATTGCTATTTCGGTGGTATATGTTTTGATAATTTCCATATTCGGGTTTTTCGCTATTTCCGCTTCAAGCTTTGCAAGAAGGTCGTAGTTTTCTATGCAGGCAATAATATTATCGAAGTTATCGCCCGCCTGCAAAATGCCGCTTTCAAGAAACAGTGAATATATGTGCAGAAGCGATATTGTATTGGGCTTTATAGTATACATATCAGAGCCCGCGCATATTTCAAGAATACCGTCGAACGCAGGCGTAATAAGGTCGCCCACGCTGGGCTTGGGTATTCTCATATACGTTGAATCGTTAAGCCACGCATTTGCCGCATTCGGCAGAAATTCCGCCATAATAATGCCTATCATTTTGGAATCCTGCATATGTACACAAAGCGAATTTATGGCGCTTGCATGCTCGCTGTTTGCAGAAGCGGGGTTCTGAAGCACGGGGAAAAGAGCAAGAAAATCGTCTACAAGCAGTTCAATGCGCTCAAGCTCGTTCACGGCGTATATCGTTTCGCCGTCTACGTTTACGCAGGTAGCGGCAGAATATACGAACTCGCCGCCCATATTATAAAGCATCATCGCCACGCCGTCGTTTGCGTATTTTTCAAACGCCTTAACCTCTTTTTTTACTTTTTCCGCGGCAAAAATATTTCTGTCTGCCTTATCTACCATATCTATTACCTTGTTGACCGTGCGGAAGGTGCCCGTTACGGGCGCAAGGCATATTATGGTAATAAGCAGGCCGGAAACCGCGCCCGCGGCAGCACCCCAGATTTTCGGGCGTCTTTCGTAAGCGGGGGCATCCCATTTCGGGAAACCCGCCTCGCTTTTTTCAAGCGCACGGTATATAACCTTAAAAGCAATGCCGAAAACCATTTTAAGAATGCCCAGCAGCACGAGAAACATCACAGAGCTTATAAGCATTGTGGCAACCGCCGCCACAAGCAAATCGGTATAAGCCGATTGCGGCAGCATTGCAGTATAGAACGGCTGCTTTTTAAGAATGTTAAGTGCAAGCATTCCGAAGACCTGAGAAATGCGCGGCGAAATAACAAGCGATACCAGAAGGCTTGCCAGAAGCGCCGCAAGAGATGCGAAGGATTTTACAAACCCCTTTCGCGCGCCGCTTACCGCCCCTGAAAGAACTGCGGCCGCCAGCACAAACAGTATCGCAACGGAAAATAAACTGAATGTCATAAAAAACTCCTTTATATGTCCTTTATATGTGTAGTCATAAAAATCAATTGAATTGTATATAAATATACATATTACATTATACCTCTGTTTCCATTGTTTGTCAATAAAATATTAAATGGCAGTTCACATAAATAACTTTCTATTTTTGGTTTAAAATCTTTAATATTGTTCTGTATTTTTCTCAATTTACAAAAAAAGGATTTTTTCCAAATAAATTTTAAATCTTTTTAAAAATAATTCGCTTAAACATTTGACTTTTTGAAAAAATGTGTTAGAATGTAAATGTAGTGGTATTCATCGGCAGCTGAATACCTAGGCATAACATATTTTATCGCTGCCGAGAACGGAGTTTTTATTATGGCATACCAGATCGACAAAGATGTTTGCATCGGCTGCGGTGCTTGCGCAGAAGAATGCCCTGTTAGCGCTATTTCCGAAAACGACGGTGTTTACGAAATCGACGCAGATACATGTCTCGAATGTGGCGCATGCGAAGGCACATGCCCCGTTGGCGCTCCCAAACAGGCATAAGTACATCTAAGGCAAAAAAATAATCCCGATTAATTCGGGATTATTTTTTGCCTTCTTTTTTCTTCATAAAAACGAAAATCCGTGAAATAATAAAAACAAAACGAAGCTTGCGAGGTTTTTATGAAGAAAATAACACCCGTTCTGCTAGGTGCAGACCTTAACTGCTATAGCGTGGCACGCGCTTTCCACGAGGCTTACGGAGTGCGCTCCCACGCATTCGGCAAATACCGCGTGGGCGAAAGCGCGCACAGTAAAATCATAAAATTTTACAAAACGGAGCATCTTGAAAACAACGCCGTGCTTTGTAAAACGCTGGAGCGCTTTGCGCGCAAGCACGGTAGCGAGGAGCTTTACCTCGTACCGTGCACAGACGAATATGCAGAAGCGGTAATAAACTGCGCCGATTTCCTCAGGAAATATTATTTCTTTTCCTGCCCCTCGAAAAATCTTGCCGAAAAGCTCATTTCAAAAGATGCTTTCTATAAAATGTGCGCCGCGCACGGCTTGCCGTTTCCCAAAACCGAGGTTTTCTGTAGCTCCCGCCCCTTTTCCGTTCTGAAAGCTCTTCCCTTTCCTTACCCGATAATAATAAAGCCCTCAAGCTCCATAGAATATTGGCGCGCGCCCTTCGACGGTATGAAAAAGGTATATATTGCGCATACGCCCGAAGAAGCCGAAAGCATTATCAAAAAAATTTTCGCAGCAGGATATAAAAACAGCATCATTTTACAGGAGCTTATAGAGGGCGGCGAAAGCGATATGTACGTTTTCACCGCGTATTCAGATAAAAACGCAAAGGTCTGTGCCGCTTCCATGGGTCACGTGCTTCTCGGCGAGCATACGCCGAAGGGGCTTGGCAACCACGTGGCGATAATAACCGAATATCATGAGGAAATAACGCAAAAGCTATGCTCATTTCTGGAAAGCATAGGCTACCGCGGTTTTTCCAACTTCGATATTATTTTCGATAGGAAAGAAGGCGCTTTCAAGCTGCTGGAAATCAACCTTCGCCAAGGCAGAAGCAATTATTACGTTACCGCATCGGGCGCGAACATTGCGCGCATACTCGTGTGCGACAGGCACGGCTCGCTCAATGGCGCGCGCTATATTTGCCGCGAAAGCTTTTTCTGGCATACCGTTCCCAAAAGCATCATATATAAATATATAGCCGATAAAGAGCTTGAAGCAAAAGCGCGTGCGCTCGATGCGCGCGGCAAAAGCGGCACATCTCTTTTTTACGCAAAGGACCTTTGCTTCAATCCCGTGCGCGCCGCATACGCGCTTATTCACAATTTAAGATATTTCGGCAAATACAAAATATACGGTTGAAATATGCAGAAAAAAATTTTAGGTGTGCTGGGCGGTATGGGCCCCGCCGCAAGCGCGCGCTTCTATAGCTTGCTCACGGAATTCACTCTTGCCGAAGACGATGGCGCGCATATGGAAATTTTGCTCCACAGCCTTCCGCAAATACCTGATAGGACAGATTTTATTCTCGGAAAAAGTGCGCTTTCCCCCATGCCCGCCATGCGCGCCTCTGTTTTGCGCCTTGCCGAAGCGGGCGCGGGGCTTATCGCCGTGCCGTGCAACACGGCAGAGTTTTTCCACGGCGGGCTTCAGGCGCTCTGCCCTGTGCCAATATTGCGCACGGCTTACGAAAGCGCGCGCTTCGCCGCCATGCGCAAAGTAAAAAAGCTGGGCATTATAGCAACGGAGGGCACGGTGAAGTCAGGCATTTACGAAAAGCACCTTACCGCGCTCGGCGTGGGCTTTGCCCTGCCCTCTGCCGAAATGCAGGCGGAAATAAGCTCGCTTATATACGGAAGCATAAAAAAATCTCTCCCGTGCGACGAAAGCGTTCTTCTGCGCGCCGCGCGAGAGCTGAAAAAAGAGGGGTGCGACGCCGCCGTGCTTGGCTGCACGGAGCTTTCGCTCGTGCCTATACAAAGCGAGCATGAATTTTTTATAGATTCGCTCGCCGTGCTTGCCGCCAGGTGCGTGGCGCTTTGCGGTTACCCTTTAAGCGAAAAAGGCAGGCGATATTCCACCTTTACATAAAAATAATTTGGAAGTTGAAATGGAAAAATTACTTTCTCTGCTGGAAAATATCGAATATACCCTCGTAGGCAACAAAGGGCTTTTGAGCGAAAACGTAACCTCGCTTTCGTATAACTCTGCCGATGTATGCAAAGGCGCGGCTTTCTTCTGCCTTGCAGGCGCGCGGGCAGACGGCCACGATTTTGCGCATGAAGCCTATAAAAACGGCGCGCGCGTGTTTTTCTGCGAGCACGCGCTCGCTTTGCCGCGCGGCACCTTGCAAATCATCGTGGAAAACAGCCGTTTGGCACTTGCCCGCACCTCTGCCGCCTTTTTCCGCCACCCCGAAAAAAAGCTTGCGCTCATCGCCGTTACGGGCACAAAGGGCAAATCTACCGTATGCGAAATGATTTCGCATATTTTCACGCACGCGGGCAAAATGTGCGCCACAGTCGGCACGCTCGGCATAAAAATCGGCGCTAAAAGAGAGCCAACGGAAAATTCCACGCCAGAAAGCTTCATTATATATAAAGCGCTTGCAGAAGCCGCCGCGCAAGGTGCGGAATACGCCGTGCTGGAGGTTTCCTCGCAGGCGCTTTGCACCCACAGGGTAGAGGGCTTGCGCTTTGCCGCCGCAGTTTTCACAAACCTTTCGCGCGACCATATCGGTGCGCACGAGCACCCTAGCTTTGAGCATTATAAAAGCGCAAAAAAATCGCTCTTTTCCAAAAGCGATTTCGCGCTTATTTGCGCAGATGATGCGTTTGCCGAAGAATTCGCGCAAGCCTGCGCCTGCCCCTTCTCTACCTACGGCACGGCAGAGGCGGCAGATATCCGCGCGCTCGGCGTGCGCCCCAAGCAAAGCGGCTTCGGCGTTTCCTTTTTATATAGCGAAGGAAAAATGCAAGCGCGCGTAAACCTTTCGCTCCCGGGCGATTTTTCCGCGCTTAACGCGCTTGCCGCAATAGCCGTCTGCCGCCGCTTCGGCGTGCCGCTTACGCGCGCTTCAAAAGCGCTTGAAAGCGCCGAAATACGCGGAAGGCTCGAATATGTGCCGTGTGCGCGGCGCGATATTACGTGTATTATAGACTACGCCCACAACGGCATAAGCCTAGAAAAGGCGCTTGCCACGCTCCGCGCATATGCGCGCGGGCGCATTATCTGCCTTTTCGGCTCTGTCGGCGGGCGCACGCGCGAGCGCAGGCGCGGGCTTGCCGAAGCCGCTGCGCGCGGTGCCGAAATTTGCATAGTAACAAGCGATAACCCCGATTTTGAAGACCCTTCAGCAATAATAGAAGAAATAGCCTCGTATATACCGCGCGAAAAATGTTTTTGTATAGCAGACCGCGCCGCCGCAATTTCTGCGGCGCTCAATATGGCAGAAAGCGGCGATTTTTTGCTTTTTGCAGGCAAAGGGCACGAGGAATACCAGCTCGTTTGCGGCAAAAAGCTCCCTTTTTCAGAAAGGGAGCTTATAAAAAACCATATATTCAAAAATTACGGGCTTATTCCATCGCCATAAGGCTTTCGAGTGCCTCTACGCAGCCGTCTATGCCGAGCGCAGAAACATCCAGCACGATATCATAGTTGCGCAGGTCGTCCCACGTTTTTGCCGTATTGGCATAGAAATAGTTTGCGCGCTTTTTATCGAAACGCTTGCGTACAAGCTCAACGTCGTTAGGGTCTGTGCCGTACGTTTCCATAATACGCTTTGCTTTATCCTCTTTATTGGAGCGAATGAAAACCTTCAGCACACCCTTGCGCTCCTTCAGCGCTTCGGAAGCACAGTGGCCAAGGAAAATAGCGCGCCCGCGCGAAGCCATTTTCTTTATCATAAGCTGCTCCGCAACGTAGATATGCCCCTCGTTTGCGAGCATATCGGGGTCGCCCGCCTGGGCGCGGCTTATAATGAGTATGGAGTAAAGAAAGCTGTTTGTAACGGTTTCCTCATACTGCTCTATGCTTTCGGGGGAAATATTATATTCCTTCGAAACCTCCTCAAGTATTTCTCTGCCATAGCAAGGAATACCGCATTTTTCGGCAAGCTTGCGCGCCACGAAAGTGCCGCCGCTGCCATATTCGCGCTCGATGGTAACGTAATTGAATTTCATAAAATAATTTCTCCCGTCTGCACACGTAGATTTATTTGGTTTTTTCCAAACAGTATGTGCCGAATAATAAAAATCATCTACATTTTATATTGTAGCACACTTTATGCATTTTGTCACTAAAAAAATGATGTTTACCAGTAAATTTGTTTGTTTTATACAAATAAATTTCATTTATATACAAAAAAGCAAGGAAACGCTTAATTTCCTTGCTTTTTCAATATCAAAAATTAATAGTTTTTCGCGTTAACTTCGAAGTATGCCTGGGGGTGAGCGCATACGGGGCACATTACGGGCGCTTTCGTGCCTACAACGATATGACCGCAGTTGCGGCATTCCCAAACCTTAACCTCGCTCTTTTCGAAAACGGTTTTCGTTTCTACGTTGTTAAGGAGCGCGCGGTAGCGTTCTTCATGCTCTTTTTCGATAGCAGCAACCATTCTGAACTTGATGGCGAGAGCTTTGAAGCCTTCTTCTTCAGCATCTCTTGCAAAGCCTTCGTACATATCTGTCCATTCATAGTTTTCGCCTTCTGCTGCAGCGAGAAGGTTCTGCGCTGTATCGCCAAGGCCTTCAAGCTCCTTGAACCACAATTTTGTGTGTTCCTTTTCGTTGTCTGCCGTTTTGAGGAAGAGCGCGGAAATCTGCTCGTATCCTTCTTTTTTAGCTACAGACGCAAAATATGTGTATTTGTTTCTTGCTTCGCTTTCACCGGAAAAAGCCGCGCGAAGGTTCTGCTCTGTTTTTGTGCCTGCATATTTGTTTGCCATGGTATATATCCTCCAAAAAATTATTTTCTTAAATATTATGTACGGAAAATATATGAAATATTCATGTATACTTCCTTACAATTTCATAATAACATAAGAGAATTTTTTTTGCAAGAGGATTTTTGCTAAAATCAAAGCTTTTTTATTCCTTCCTGGTTTGCAAGCATAATAAGCTCGCCGTTTTCATCGTTTTCAAACGTATATTCTGCAGAGGCAACGTAGCCCTCGCCTATTTCCTCGGCCTCGTAGCGGCGGAACATTCCCGCGCGCAGAGGCATATATCCCTCGCCAGTGCCACGGTACGCCGTGAGGTTAAATACGTTTTTTATGCTGTATTTATACCTGTGAATAACCGCCTTCACCATGCCCACGCCGGGCGCAAAATAATATTCCTTGTGGCCGCCGCGGTAAGCAAAGCCGCCCGTAAATCCGCTAGCCTTTATGCTTACGCAAAGGCAATTTTCGAAAGTTCCCGCTTCCGTGGTAACGGTGCCCGCATCGCTTACGGAAATTTCGCTTTCACATTCCTGGTCGATATATTTATATTTGATCTTTTCCTCAAATCCCGCTTTCCAAGCGTCGTTCCAAAGCGTACCGCCTGCAATCGCCTGGAAAATATCGTATATGAAATTATAAAGCAGTGCGTTGCCCGTCTTGCCCCTGTTTCCCATGTCTTTCCATTCAAAACTGAACACTCTGTCGTCGTCGGCGTATACCCTGCCGTTTTCGCGCATTATCTTTTCATAGGTAAAGAAGTTCCAGTGGCCGCTTGCCGTTCTTTCGGGGTTATATTTTTCGTCGGTTTCGAAAATGCGCTTCATAACCTTGCTTGCCACGCCAACGTGCGCCTTTTCAAGCGGAGTTTTCGCAAGCTTTTCTGCCTTTTCAAGGTAACGGGAAACGTCTACGAGATCCTCCTCATCGTTATCGGCGCTGGGCTTGCAGTAGCCGCGGCGCGCCGCCTTCATCATTTCCTCAAAGCTCGTTTCGTCATATCCCTTGCGTATGCAGTACCAATATTGCGAAAGCGTTGCTTCCGTTTTATCGGCGGCAGTTACCTCTACAACGTTTTTATATTCGAATACATTACTGTCAAGCTCCGTTTCATATTCCCAACGGTTGCCCGCGGCAAATGGCATTTTTCCGCTTCCGCCATTTATCTCGTAAGCCTTGAGCACGGCAACACCGCCTTTACGCTCCCAGCGGTCGCCAATGTCAGCTTTAACACAGCCAACACCGTTTTTGAACCATACCGTGCATTTGCAGGTCTGCTTGCCGTTGTGGTCATATATGCTGTTAAGCCCCCAGCGCTCGCAGCTTTCGAAAACTCCGCAAGGCGTGGCAACGGTATCGCAGTCCGTTTCAAACGTAACTGTGGAAACGCCGTCGCTCCCCGTGTATACGTCGCCCGGCTTCATGGCGTTATCGAAAAGCAGGTCATCGCACCAAGCGAAATTATTGAAAACGTAAGAGGGCCAATAGCCGTCGATTGCACCGCCGTTGCCGTAGCCCGGCTGCGCCCAAAGGTGGCATTTGCTGCCCACAAACCTATATACGTTTGCAAGCGCGTGCATATTGTACATTGCATTTTCTTCGTTTTCCACGGCTTTCTGCCCGGCTATAGCCGCAAGCGCATTTGCGTAATACATATCCTTGGGCGTGAGCAAGGAAAGCACGTTTTCCATAGCCTCGTAGCCTTCTGTGTATTTATCCGCCCTGAAATATTCGTACCCAAGCCAGAACCAGCAGTATGCACGCGCTTTGATGAAGCCGAGCTTTTCAAGCTCGGGTATCTGCGTGTTCAGCGTAAATTCCCGCTTCGCCTTGCCCGAAAGCTTATCGCGCTCCCTGTTTGCAACAAACGCCATAACGTCTTCGTTAAGGCTTTCTATAGTCGCCGCTTTTATGCGGGCGAAAAGCTCATCGTTTTTCGCGCCGGGCACCCACCACCAGCCGCGCAAAAGCACGTCGGCAAGCATACCCTGCTTTTCGCGGCTTTCGGGCAAGTTTTCTACCTCGGCAAGCGTTTCATTATATACGTCTGCAAAGCCTTCTTTATTATCGCGCAAACGCCAAAGTTTAATTTCTTCTACTTTCTTCATTACTCTTTCTACGAGTGTATCATTCATATTTTCATTCATAGCGCAAAGCTCCTTCCTTATCATCCTTCTGCCCTCGTGAAGCTGATATTTCACCGTGCCGACGGGTGCGCGCGTCATAGCCGCTATTTCGGCTAAGCTATACCCCTCGAAATAGTGAAGCTTTATAACAGTTTTCACCTTTTCGGGCAGTGTGTCTATACTTTCATGTAAATCTTCTGTTTCCGAGGAACGCAGAAACGCATCTTCCGTACATTCGCCCGTTTCGTACTCCGCGCCTATCACCGCATCAATATTGATATAATCGCGGTAGCGGATAACCATGTTCTTTGCGCAGTTTTTCGCTATACGGCAGACCCACGCGCCGAACTTTCCGCGCTCGCGAAGCGAGGCAAGCTTCAGCCAAGCGGAAACGAAAGCATCCTGCGCGGCGTCCTCCGCCATATATTCGCTGCCCGTTATCCGCGCAGCGCTTGCAATAACTGCGCGCTGAAAACGAAGCACGAGCGCCTCATATGCACCCTGGTCGCCCGCGAGCGTGAGCGTTACGAGCGTTTCTGTTTCAATATCTTTATAGTTTTTCAAATTGCGTTCACTCCTTATTTTTTGTAGCTACATAATATAGACACACGGGAAAGCAAAAAGGTTGGAAAAAATAAAAAATTTTTCTGCTTTTTTCTGTTGTATAAATTATATCATAATTTTCGCAAAAAACCGCTTCCGGGGATAAACGGAGAAAAAAAGGGATAGAAAAGCAATACTTTCAGAATAATTTCTTATATTGTATTGCAAAAAATCGGCGGGTTTACCGCCGATTTTCAGTATTTTCAAATGCAAATTTGCTCAACGTATTCCATAAGCTCTGAAAAACCGCCTTGCCTATAAACAGAAGTGTCTTTTTCATGCTTGTTGAGCACGTCGTATGTAAGAAGGAAAACCTTCATGCCCAGCGTTTCCGCTATCATATCTTCGTCTACATCGTTGCCGACCATAAGGCATTCTTCCGCGCTTGCACCTATCTTCGCAAGAATTTCCCTGTAGTAATCGGGGTTAGGCTTGCAATAGTGCGAGTTATCGTAGGTTGTGATAAGCTCGAAATCGCTCTTTTCAAGCCCTGCCCAGCCAATTCTATGCTCGGTTGCCGCCTTCGGAAAAACGGGGTTTGTGGCGAGCACCAGGCGCAGACCGCGCGCTTTAAGAGCTTCTATAACCTCTTTTGCCTGCGGGTTATAGCCGCAGGAGGGGCGCACGCCGCCGAAATCTTCCTTATAATATGCTTCAAGCTCGTCGCGGCTCTTTATGGCTTTTTCACCGAAGCCCGCATCGAAGCTTTCCCACCAGCGCACCTCGTTGAGCACCTCGCCGTTGTTTTTGACCATGGCTGCCATGCCCGCCCATATACCTGCGGAAAGCGCTTCGGGCTCGAAGCCGTAGGGTGCCAAGCGCTTTGCAAGCGAGCCGAAATATGCTTTTACAAATTTTTTCTGGTCCATGGGAAGGAGTGTGCCGTCAAGGTCGAAAAGTACAGTTTTTATCATTTCAAAAATCCCCTTTATTTTATAATATATTCGGTAACGATTATTGCCGCGCCGAGTATAACAAGCACAGCACCGACCATTCTGTTAAGCGTAACGGGCTTCGCTTTGTTTGCGATCTTTGCGGCAATAAGCGCAAAAGCAAGCGTGAACACAACGCAAAGCGCAAGCACGAAAATATTCGGCATACCGCCTATCGCAAAATGGCTTACAGCGCCTGTAAGTGCAGTAAACGCCATTATAAAAACGCTCGTACCCACAGCGGTTTTAAGCTCGTAGCCAAGCACGGAGGTAAGAAGCAGGAGCATCATCATTCCGCCGCCTGCGCCAACAAAGCCGCAAATAAAGCCAACGGCAGAGCCGCAAATGACAGAGCCGATAACGCGCTTTTTCGCGCTTGTCTTTTCCATGCTTTCTTTCGTGGTGACTATCGGCTTCACGATAAATTTTATGCCAAGGAAGAAAGTCATCACCGTGCTGAAGCCGCCCATGACCGCTCCGGGCATAAGGCTTGCAACAAAGCTGCCCACAACCGTGAACACAAGCACGCAGGCCATCATAATAAGACCGTTTTTAACGTCGAGATTTCCGTTTTTTTTGTATGTATATGCACTTACCGCGCTCGCCAGCACGTCGCTTGCCAGCGCCACGCCAACGGCGAGATATGGGTCGAAGCCGAGAAACGCAATAAGCATCGGCGCAATAACCGCCGCCGCGCTCATCCCCGCAAAGCCCGTGCCGAAGCCCGCGCCCAAGCCTGCAAAAAGGCATACTATAACCGTAACAATAATATTTTCAGGCATCAGATTATTCCCTCCGTTTTCAAGTAACCGCGCAGTTTTTCTGCATCTCCGTCGAAAAGGTAGCCCTTTATGCCGAGCTTTTCGCCCGCTTCTATATTATCAAGCCTGTCGTCTATGAAAATGCATTCCTCTGCTTTCAGCTTGTATGTATTGAGTAGATATTCATAAATTTCCGCATTGGGCTTTACCATGCCTATTTCGCCCGAAATAACAAGCCCGTCGAAAAGCAAGAGCGAGGGCGCCAGGTGCAGTTCGCTGCGAAGCCGCTTATTATAATTTGAAAGCAGGTAAAGACCTTTTCCGCTAGCCTTTATCGCTTTTACAACGTCTTCTATACCCTCTACGGGCGGCATATGGCTTGTCCACTCGGCACAAAGCTTTTCCACAGCGCCGTGCAGGCGCTCGGGAAGCTCCTTTTTCACTTCGGAAAGATAAACGTCCTCTGTAAGCCTGCCTTCATCGAAGGCGTTCCAATATTTTCGGTGCATTCCCACTTTCGCCAAAAGCTCTGCATCCTCCTCGCTTTCGGCAAAGAAAGAGGCAATATACTTCTCGTCATATTGCATTATAACTCTTCCACAATCGAAAATAACATTTTTTATCATAAAATATACCCCTTTAATAACTGCATTTTTATAATTTTATCATAAATTTGCCTTTATTGCAACAAAAAAGAAGGAGTTAATTTGTAAATAAAAAATTAACTCCCGTTTATTAAAAATCAAATACAACCTTCTTTTCTTCGTCAAGCTTAAGCTGGGCATCAAAAAGTGTGTTCTTTTTAGAGGTAAAGCCCTTTATTTTTGAGGTTTTTCCCGTTTCGAGCAAAAGCTTTGCGTTGGAAACGGAAATAGCGCGCTTGCATATATAGAAATTTATTCTGAATGTGCAGCCTTCTTTATAGCCAAGGCAGCCGTAGCTCCACTTACCGCGCATAATATCCTTGCCGCAAACGGGGCATTTGCCTATGATATCGCCGAAAAAGCCCGTATCCTCGTCGGTTTCGGGCGGCAGCTCCTTCTGCCCGCGCTCGCGCTCAAATACCTTTGCAATCTCTGCCTCTGCAAGCCCCACGCTTTCCTGCACGCTCATTTTGCCGCGGTAAACGCTTTTAAGCGCTTTGCCAAGCTCGCTGGTTTTATATTTATCCATCGAAATGCCAAGGTGTGAAAGCTGCTCTATAAGAAACTCGCCGCCGGGAAGTATGGTGTAAACGTCCTTTTTCAGCGCAATATATCCGCTTTTCTTCGCGTTATCTATAATGCCCGTGCGCGTGGCTTCCGTGCCAAGCTCCAAGCCCTCGAAAATAGCGCGGTAATCCTCTTCGTCGTTTTCCTGCGCATTTTCGCCCTCTGCCTCTTTTTCTTTATCCTTCTCCGCTTGTGCTTTATCCTCGCGGAAGGGGTTTTTCAGGTAGTTATTCAGTGTTTCTATCGTGTAGTGCTTCGGCGGCGAGGTTTCCTTTTCCGTAGGCTTGAAATCAATATTGACCTTATCGCCCTTTTCAAGGTTTGGCAAAATCTTATCCTTCTGCGTGTAATCGTCATATTTTGTCCAGCCCGGCTCTTTTATAATAACGCCCTTCAAAGTGAACGTTTCAAGCTCTCCCACGGCTATTTTCAGCTCGGTTTTCTGCACTTTACATTCTTCCGCGCAGAATACGGCTACAAAGCGGCGCATTATCGTCGAATAGATTATGCGTTCATCTTCCGTGAGCGCGTTTTTATCGGGTATTTTATACGTGGGCGTGAGCGCGGAGTGCGATTCTATTTTACTATCGTCGAAAATAGTTTTCTTGTTTTTGAACTCCACGGGGTAGCCAAGCTTTTTCACGTTTTCGATGATGGTTTTCATCTTGCCCTGCTCTGCCGTGGCAAGGTATTCGGAGTTTGTACGCGGATATGTTACAAAGCCCTTTTCGTAAAGCCCCTGAAGCACGGCAAGGCTCTTTTCCATAGACATTTTGTGCTTTTTGCCAAGCACGTTCTGAAGCTTTGTAAGCGAATAAAGCTTGCCGGGGGCAAGAGTATCGTTCTTTATTTTCTTGCTTAGCACGTATGCGCCCGTTGCGTTGTACTCGGCGCAGGTTTCCAGCGCCTTTGCGTGCTCGTCTTTGGAAAATTTATTTTTGGAAAGCAAATCCACCGCCTCGCCGTTGGTTTTTTCGTTGCTCGCCATAGCGTAGTAGATTTCGGGCACAAAGTTCTTTATGCTTTCGTCGCGCTCGTGCACCGCCTTTACTATGGGAACGATAACGCGCCCCACGCGCAAAAGCGAGCCCGTTTTCAGCGTGGCATAGCGCGTCAGGTTCACGCCGTAGAGCCAATCTATATAAGTTCTCGCCAAGCCCTCGTTTGCAAGGTTATCGTATTCGCTTTCCTCTTTCATATCGGCAAGCGCTGCAGCAACCGTTTGCGGTGTTTGGTCGGGCAGCCAGAGGCGAAGGAATTTTTTGCCCTTCACGCCCGTTGCCTCTACGCAAAGGCGAACTATAATTTCACCTTCGCGGTCGGCGTCCCCTGCGTTTATTATGGTATCTACGTCATTTCTGCCGCACAGCGTTTTTATAAGCGCAAACTGCTTTTCCACGCCCGCATCGGGCTTTTTATCCTCGCCCAGCTTCAGCTTGAAGCGGAAATCGGGCGGGAAGCAAGGCAAGCCCTCCATGCTCCAGCGCACCTTTTCGCCGTTTTTGCCCTGATAATCTTCAATGTCGCAAAGCGAAAAAAGGTGGCCGAACGCCCACGTTACAATATATTCTTTATTTTCAAAAAAGCCGTTTCTCTTCGACATTTCGCCAATGCCCGCCACGATATTGCGCGCAAGGCTCGGCTTTTCGGCTATGATAAGTTTCATTGTGTTCCACCTTAAAATTATGATATCTTGTTTATTTTACCATAGAAAAAAGTTTTGGGCAAGGTCATTTTCAAAAAACTGCAAATTTTCGGGAATCTTCTTTATAATAGCACGCCAAAAATTAACCATTTGTAAATATTTTCCGCATATAATGCTATAATGTTGACAAATTTGTGAAAATATAATATAATATAAGTACAGCATAAGTTAAATTATGTAAATATTCACAAATCAAAAAAACATTGAAACGGCAAGGAGGGTATTATGAAAAAAATAATTTCTATTATACTGTGTATAATATCCGTCTTCTGCATAGTAGCCTGCGGTAATATAGAAAGCATACCCACAACGAATAGCACAACAGGCACCGCTATAACATCAGATACAAATACAACCGTAACCACCGCCTCCACCACTGCCACACCGTTAAGCACAACGGGTACTGATACAACCTCGTCTATCCAAAGACCGGCTTACAGTACATCGCCACACCATTCCTCAAGCGGCAGTGCTACCTCAATCAGCTATGAATCTTTTGAAGAAGTAACTTCTAGATACGTAGATACAATAGTTAAAGCTGAGATAGTATCTGTAAGCAGCTATGGTGATGACCACACAAAGTATGTTTTCAAGGTAAACGAAGTTCTTATGGGTGATGCGGAAGGGACAATTGACGTTTTGATTGTGAACAGAACCGACCTTATTCCCGGACCGAATTCGGAAAGAATATATTATAAGCACAACGGGGTTATCTTCTATGATAACACGGAATATCTTTTACTTCTTTCAAAAAGTGGAACGGTTTATACCAAGATTTACCCCTATTACGTTTGGATACGCGGATTGGTTATAAACCTCAACGATATCACTTTGAGCGAAATGTACAATCAGCCGTTGGCGAATCATGCAACGGGAATTGACATCAATACTTGCACGAAGGAGGAGCTTATTGATTATGTTTGCGAGCTTGCGGAAGGAAACAAGCCTATGTTCGAGCTCTCTGATGCAAAAACGCCTGAAGAGATGGTAAATGATGCTGACAATGTTTTTCATATTAAAGTGAAGGAATTACGCTTCCTATCCAATGATTCTACTGTAGATAACGAAACATGGAGTTGCGAAGTAGTTGAAACTATAAAAGGTGAACCGCCAATAAATATGAACCAAATTTATGTGGTATTCTTTGCCCATACCGTTGAAGCCGGCGGAGAATATATAGTTGTGGTTGAAGGTGACGGTTTGATATACACTTTTATAACCAAAAACAGCTTGCGCCCGCTTTCCGAAAAAGAGGAAATAAAGGGTTACGTTAATTAAATTTCCTCAATTTTTTCAAATTAATCCGCTTGAAAAATTTGAAAAAATATGTTAAAATAATAAAGCAAAGTAATTTGCCATCGGAGTGAACATCAGCGCAAGGCGCGGCGGCAGCCGCCTTTTGCACCCCCTGCTCGAGCACACTCTGTGCAGTTTTGGTCATATCAATTCTGCCGTAATGATTGTGCCGAAGGAGGTGTTAACATGAAACGTGTAAAATCGGGCTGCATTCTTCAGACACTCGTTTTTCTTCAGAAGGAAGATTGCGGTTTTTCTGCCGAAGCTCAGCTCAAATATAACCTCGAAGAGGTTGAAAAGTACAAAAAAGAGCTTGAACGAAACAAAACGAGATATCAGATTCTCGAAGTTACCCATCAAGCCGATAGCTCCGTTATCGTGCGCGTGCGCAAGCACTTGAACGATAAAACAGACGTGAGCGAATATTTTAACTGATATTGCAAAAGAAGGCAACCTGCAAAGGTTGCCTTCTTTATTCCATTATTCAGCTGCAGGTTGCCATTTGTAAATTTCCAATAAGCTCGCGTATGTAGCAAATTCATCGTCGCTTTCATATTCGGTTTTCACAAGCTCCGCCAAAACCGTAAGATTTTTGTCTGTTTTCTGCGCGGAAAGGTATTCCTGCAGTTTCGCATCTTCCCCGCTGCCGCAAAGCCCGTAAAATTTTTCCTCTGCCGTTTCTCGCTCGTCTGCCTCGAAGGTTTTAAAAACATATCGCTCACCGTTTTTTTCGGCAATTAACTTA
>JAFTNI010000147.1 GCA_017451975.1 Clostridia bacterium | reverse complement strand
GATAGTACCGCTTACATAAGAAACGTTGTAGTTATCCATATTTGCAAGCTCTACGGAAACGGCATAAGAGCCTTTGTTTCTGTAGATATGGCTGTTTTGCGCATAATCTGCATTTCCGTCAATTTTGAACGTGGGTGCAAACGTTTTGCTCTTATCGGGGTTGGCAAGCTCATCTATCTCGTAGTTATCGGAGTTGAGTGTGGGAACCCTGCCGTTATACGTCACTGTACTGTCTTTAATCGTAACTGTTATATTCTTTTTGTAAATTTCATAGCCGTTTTCTTCGCACGTAAATTCGTAGTTATTCGCCACCGCTCCGGAGAAGCCCGTAACCTTAACGATATACTGGCCTACGTTGGGGTTATTGTTCGCGTTTATGTTTCCGAGCGTGCGGAGATACGTTGCACTGCCAAGCACAGATTTATCTTCTTCGATAACGCCTGATAACTCGTATTCAAACTGTGATGGGGCGTAACCGTCGTATACCTTGCTCTGGTTATTGCTGATAGTTACCGTAGCGGGCTTTTTACTGATAGTATAGGTGCCGTTTTCAACGTCGCTTATTTCATAGTTCTTGGCGTCTTCGCCCGTAAACCTTACTATGTCTATTTTGTAGCTGCCTACGTTCTTGCTCGTGGTAGCACCGCAGTTATATACGGGGCTGCCGAGGTCTTCGCCGTCTACAACGTCAAAGAAATTAACGTTGTCAACGTCAATTACGTTGTAGCTGAATTCGGCAAAAGAAGCCGCCGAGCCATCGTATATTTTCTGTACGCTCGACGCAGAAACCCTTATGGGGCGCTTCTTTATTTTGAGCGTGGACTGGATGACCTCGATTTCATAGTTTTCATATTTGTAGCCTTCAATAATGTCTGCATCTACAACGTAGGAAATCGTGTTGTAATCCACCGCGTCGATGGCGTTGCCCTTATATTTAAGCGCGAAAACGTCGCTCACTTCGTCAACTATGCCTTTGTCGCCCGAAGCCTGCTGAACCGTGAAAGTGTAGTTGCCTATGGGGTAAGGCTGACCGTCGTAAATTTTTTCGGCAGGGGTTATATAAACCGCCACGGGTCTTTTCGTTATCTTAAGTGTTGCATTTTCAACTGTTACGTTATAGTTTACGAATTTATCGCCGCTGATAATATCTGCGGAAATTTCGTAGCCTGCATCGTTTACGTTTACGGCAGATGCCGCTATGCTGTTGGAATAGTCAAGGGAAAGAACTTCATCTATCTCGTCGCCACCCTTTAGCTCCGTTTTGGTAAATGTGAACGTAAAATTATCGTTGCCGTATACCTTGCCGTTATATACCATGCTCTTATTGACGATCTTTACAGTAAGGTCAACAGGTGTGATATTGTATTCCTGCTCTACGCTTCCCGTAAATACGTAGTTATATACCTCGGGCAAGGAAACCGCCACTTTATACGTACCAACGTATACACCGAGCTTTGCGGGGTCATCGCCAAGGTTGATATCCGCATAAATGATATCGTCGGAAATAGATGCAAGAAGCTGACCTTCCGCAAGGTTATCAACCTTATCAACTCTGGGGTACTGCTTTGCGCCGTTGTAAGCGAAAGTCTTTGTATTCCAGCTTGAAATCGTTATGGGGCGCTTTGTTATTTCAAAATGTCTTTCGGTATTGCCGAGCTTGTAGTTTGTGTCTGCCGTTACAGCCATTGCCGTATAGCCTTCGACGTTATAGTCCTTCTGGCCGCCGTTTACTGTGATTGCAACGGCTTCGCCAAGGGGTGCAAGCGCGAGTGTTTCGGGCTTCTGAACAAGGCCGTTATATTCAAACTTCACCTTGTCGTTCCATACGACGTCAACCGCATATGCCTCTATTCTGAATTCGGCATCGGGGTTTACTATTTCGTAAAGCTCTGCGGCTTCCGTTCCCTCGCGGAGCTTGAGTAGAAGCTTGTATTTTTCTTCTGCCACGTTCGCGTTTCTTACGGGGCTGTCGCCAATGGTTTTGTTGTTTGTTGCCGTGTTGTGGCAGATATCGAATACGATGTTATCGCCGTTTATAACGTCGTCTACAATAAACGTCGTATCGTCTATAATATCGTTTTTATCCGTTGCGGAATAGATTGTGTCGCTGCCCTCGGGAAGCACCCAAACGAAGTTGAGCTCCTTCTTTTCAAAATCTACGTTTACCTTCTTTTCGGTAACGGATGTGAGCGACGTGTTTGCATCGTTGCCCGCAGTTACGCGGAGCGTGTATTCGCCCGCTTTTGTATATGTGTTTGCAAACGTAGCACTGTTCGGGTAAATATTTTCAAGCGCGTGGCCGCTGCCCTCGGCAATAACCTTGCCGTTATAGAGCCATTCGTACTTGAGCGCTATCTTTTCTTCCGCGTGGCTTGCCGCAGAGCTGAGCTGAACGTCGTTGCCGTATACAACCGTGCAGCCGCCATCGTTTCCGTTTGCCGTAAGCATGTCTATAGAGGGGGGCAAAAGGTTCCAATCGAGGTAGACGTAAAGGTCGCGGCTGCCTGCGGAATCAAGCATGGTTATTTCTGCCGCAATATCCTCAAGCTCGCGTTTGTTTTCGCCCGAGCCCGTTCTGAAGGCAAGCTCAAAGCCGTTTCTTCTTGTTATAGCATCGAGCTTGGATTGGATTTTGCTTTCCGTCGTTATGATGTATTCGCATACGGGCGTATCGTTGCCTATTTCATACATGAATTTTTCGGCATCGTCAACGTTCCATTTGCTTTCGTCTGCATCGTCTACAAATCTTACGTGGTAAAGGTTTTCAAACGTAACCTTCGCGTTCACAACAGATTCGTTCACAGCGCCGCTTATTGCGTTGCCCTCGGCGTCTGCAATGCATTTGAATATTTTTTCCTCGAGGTTGTTGTGGCACCAGTAAAGATGCTTGGGGTTATCAACGTCGGAATTTGTAATATAGTCAACCCCTGTATGCTCGAGAATGTTGAAGGCTGTTCCCTTCTCTTTTACCCACACGGGTATTATGTTTTCCACACCGACGAGCCTGAGCGTTTCCGCATCGTAGCCAAAGGAAACGTAAACCTCATTTTCCTTTATATCGTCGGGGTAAACGTGGTTTGCAAGCGTGAGCGCGTTTGATGCAGATGCGCTTTCGCCGCTGAGTGAAAGCTCATAGAGCGATTTACGGAAGGAATCCATAAATCCTTTAGGCGCGAAAACCTGAATGTTTTCGTTTATGAAGTTAAGGTGCTCTGCTCCTACGAAGGTAAGCACGTTTTCGCAGCCCGTTTTATGGTCACAGTCTACCTTTACGGAAGCAAGCTCCTCGTGCGCAAAAAGCGCGCAATCTATCTTGGAAACGTGCTTGCCGTTGAACTGGTGTGGGATAACTACGTTCTTGCCGTAGCCGCCCAGAACGTCTGTGGCGGTATAAGTGCCGTCGCCGTTATATTTGTAAACTACGGTGCGGTATTCGCCGTAGCCGCCCTGACCGAAGAAGCCCTCTACAAGCAGAAATCTGCCGTAGATGCCCGCTGCCGCAACAAAAACCACGGTGAAAAGAACGCCGAGTATTTTGCGCATACTCTTTCCGCCCTTCGTGGCGTAAAGCGCGGTTACAGCGGTCGCTATGCTCTGAACAACGTGAACGGCGATCATTGCGTAAATCGCAAAGTCAACGAACACAATGCCTTCGCTCGACCTTAAAACGCCCATTACAACGTACACTGCGGCGGAAACCACCAGCACTACAGCCGCGTGTATTATAGCGCCCTTAACGGCGTAAGCGAAACGGTAGTTTGATAAAATAACCTTGACAAGGAAAATAATGTCAAGAACAGCCAATGCAAACGGGAACATAAGGAAGGTCATTTCCGATATGCTCACGTTGACGGCTACAACGACAAAGGAAATTACGTTCAGCACCATAGCCACTATAGCGCAGATAAGGTGCAGCCCCTTTGCCGATGCAATTCTCTTTTCGGTCAACGTAGCCGAATTTCTATTATCTGATTTCATTTAAGTAATCCATCCTTCGCATCTTTAATTAGCGTTTTTCGGGTTTGTCGAGAAGGCCCGTGTCTTTAAGCTTAAGCTTATCAAAGAAATATTTGTTTTTGCCCACAACGAAAAGCAAGCGGTCTGCGTTTTCGAAGCAATATTTGCCCTTTGCGCCGATTCTGGCGGAAAGCGGCAGCATGCTTGCGTACTTTTTGTACGTAGCCTTTGCTTCGGGCTCTACAGAGCCGTTTTCGCAGCTTGTAATGGCGTTATTGCAGAAATCGCAAAGGAAAATATTAGAGGGCTTTTCCGTAACGTATTTTCTATGGCAGAAGCGGCAGGCAACCGTGTTCTTATCAACGGGCTGGAGCGTTGCCGTATCGAATTCGAGCGAGGGCGTATACGCCGCCTGGCCGTCGCCGTAGCGGAGCACAACCTCGGGGTACGGGCAATCTGCGCATTTTCTCTTGAGCTTGCCGTCTGCTTCGAAAAGCACCGTGTTGCATTCGCAGCGGTACTGCTTGCACTGAATGTGGCGGCGGGAAAGCTCGGAGCAGGAAACCTCGAAGGAATGCTTTGCAAAAACGCTTTCCACGGAAATTCTTTCCACGGCGTCGTCGGAAATACCGAGGTCGTCTTTGGAAACGTCTATGCTGATTTCTTCAACGATGCCGTCGTCTGTGCGGCAGGTTATAACGTTGCTTTCTATAAGCTTATTATCCTCGCTGTTGCAGCAGCAGTACCAGCTCATAGAGTTATTGGGGCTTATCTTTGCAAGGAAAGCCTTCTGGCTATCGATGTAAAGGTTAAACGCCGTATCTATCCACCTGATGTGGTTGATGCTTAGCACCTTGAGCTTTTTGCATTCAAGCCTTACTTCGTCCTGCGGCTCAACGTCAACAAGCTCTTTAATGGTATCTTCGTCTATCTGATTGGCAATAAGCACGCTTTCCGTAAACGTATACTGCATTTTGCCGTTTATAAGCTTTTCTATGGAGTTGAGCACGTTATCAACGACCTCTGTTTCGTTTCTGTCGTCGAAGGAGGCGCGGCTTGCGCCCTTCTGCTCGCTTATAATTTCATCGACAAAAACCTCAGATTTCATTGCCTCGCTCTGGCGAAGGGGCGAGAAAACGCCGTTTCTGTACTGGAAGTAAACCTTGCAGAGCACGGGGCGGGGCTCACCCGCGCCGCCGTAAAGCTCCATGCGTAGCGTTATTACGTATATATCCTCTACGCTGTCTTCAGTTGCCGCGCTCGTTATTCTGCCTATGGGGAGGTTAAGCCTGTCTGCCACGCGGCGTATCGTCTGGCGGCACTCCTCTACCTCCTCGGCGCTTCTCATGGCGCTGTTCTGAACGTATTCCACAAAGGAATATTCCTTGTGGTAATATGCCGCAACGGTTTCTATAAGCTCGAGCCAGCCGCTCATGGAGTTGTTCGTTTCGCCGCCGCGGAAGCCCATGAACCACGAAGCACCGCTCGGGAACATACCAACCTCTGTACCTGTGTCGATAGCGCCCTGCTCGCCCGTGTATTCAAATATGTAGCCGGGGGTTTCTATCCATCTGTAATCTCTGCAGGAGGATATTATGGAGGAATCTATGCAGCCGTTGTTCACAAGGTTGCATATACCGTAAAAAGCGTCCTGATATTTCTGTCCTATACGGACGTACACTTTATTATTCATTCACATTACCTCATTCTTTCATGTCTGCGTCGAGAACCATCTTAATATCGGAAACCTTGTTTGCTTCGTTCAGAAGGTTTTTGCAGAACGCTCTGCCGCCGTCGTGCGTGAAATCCCACGATGCGCGCAGGTATGCGGCGAAGGTACGCGCCACAACGGGGCGTATTCTGCCCCTCTTGCTGCCGCCCATCATTTTGCAAACGGGGCAATCTGCTTCCCAGCGGTCGTCAAATTCTATAACGTGCGGCTTCGGCCTGCAGGTTGCGTACTGGCAGGTGGAGCAAGGCGTTATGCCGTCTGTGCCGATATAGGGGCGGCACTTTTCCGGGCATCTGTTTCTGTTGGGGCAGCGGTTGCAAAGCATATAAAGGTCCTGGTCGCCTATGGATTTATTCTGCTTGTACGCCTCTACTGCAAGGCATTCGCCGGGGCGGAACCTGCTGCAGTTTGCCATAGCGCATATCTTGCGGCAATAGAGCCTGCGGTCGCCCTTCGAGCCGCTGTTGCACATAATGCTTCTGCCCGTGCTGGCAACGGAAACGCAGAGGTAGCCCGATTCATCGGAAACGGAGCGCGCGAAAACGGTGCTGCACTTATCGCACTTGAAGTCGTAAACGCTTATTTCCTTCATTTCCGTACCCTTCGGGCGGTCGGGGCCTATACATTCGGGGCCTTCATCGCAGAAAAGCTCGCCGTTTTTCTTGTAGTATTCGTAGTCCTCCTGGGAGTAAAGCGCAACTCTGCCGCAACGGTCGCACTGAACGGCAACCATGCGCTCGTTGTTACTGCCCGCAATAATAGTGGCGTCGCCGCTGTTACTGGACATAAGACCTATGCGCGTGAAGTACATAAGCGCAAAGCCCTCTAGCTTATGCATATTCGCAAGCGAATATATAGTTACGTTGTTCTTCTGGCCGAGTCGGAAAATACGGCCTATTCTCTGGTCCATGGCAAGCGGGTCGGGCGTTACCTGGAAGTTGATGATTATATTACTGAGCTGAAGGTTAACGCCCTCTGTAAAGGATGCATCCTTTACAACGAGTATTGCGTCTTCCTTTTCGTTGAATATTTCAAGCGTTTTTTCTTTGTTGTTTGCCGTGCCTATAATAACTCTGTCTTTAAATTCCTCGTCGGCAAGTATAGCCTTTTCAAAGCGGCCGTGCATAAGCTCTGTCTTTTTAAGCTCGTAATCGAAAAATACGAGTATTCGCTGGTTTTTATGCTTTCGCAGAAGCTTTTTCGTCTGCTCGAATTTTGCAGAGAAAAGGTCGTCTTTATCGTAAATGGGCTGTATCATGCAGCGCATTTTGTTATCGGGGCAGTATATCATCTGCTCGCGGTAGTAGTTCTGGTAATCCTGCTTTTCAAAAGCGCGCCCGTCTACCGTCTGCTCAAATACGTTACAGATTATTTCGGAGTGGAAGCGGTTTTCAGATACGTCGCGGCGGTTTTCTTCCACGTATTCGGCAAGAGAAACCGTCTGGCCGGGGGAATTATCGTATTCGTCAAGCGGTGTTACGCAGGGTGTGTCGCCCAGCGAAAGCTTGCTTACGTTCACTTTAAGCGGGCGCTTGTAGTAGTCGAGAACGGTAACCGTGCCCTGTGCGTTCTTGTTTGCGGGGTAGAAAAGGAAGTTTATCTGCTCCTTATCCTTCGCTATAAGCGAGGTAGAGGGCTGGCGTATCATAATGGAGCGAAGAACGCCGTTGTGGTATGCGCTTGCAACGTTGCGCATTACCTTTTCCTGGATTTCCCAATAATCGGGGTCGGAAAGGAAGGCGTCTATAAGCATTTGCTGTTCGCCCTTTGTAACCGTTTCAAATTTCGCGCGCGTCATACCCTTCGCTTCCGCGTATGCGAAAAATTCATCGGCGTAGTTAAGCAAAACCTCCGAGCATTTTACGTGCTTTATAAATTCCATAACGGTGGTTGCGCCGCGGCAAACACGCTCGTGGTAGTATGCTTTTTCCCTGTTGTACTCCTCCGAGCGGTTTATATCTTCTTTTTCGTCGAAGTCCTCGGGGTAGCCGCCCTTACATCTTACGAAGTACCAAAGGCGGAACATGTGCGCAAGGTTGCCCGAGTGGGGCGTTGCGGAAAGGAGCAGGCAGTAAGTTACGTTTGCGCGCTTCTTAGTAGCCATCATCATGGAAAGGAGCTTCATCGCCTTTGCGTATTCGCCGTCCTCTTTGCAGAGGTGGTGCGCCTCGTCTACTACGATAACGTCGAAAAGCATTGTAGAAAGGTCGTTATCCCAATTTACGAAATCTTCCGTTTTTACGATGATAGGCTTGCTGGGGCGGTTCTGCTCGTCGAATGTAAGCTCGCTTGCCTTGAAATCGGCAACGCTATTCATATTTTCGCCCGCTTCAAAAAGCACGTCCTTACCGAGTCCGAACTGAAGCTCCAGAACCTCTACCCAGCTATCGTAAACCTGACCGGGCACAACAAGGAGCATAGATTTGATTTTTCCGCGCACGGCAAGCTCGCTGAGTATTACGGAAGCCTCGAAGGTCTTACCGCTGCCCACGACGTCGGCAAGCAGGCCGAAGCCGCGCAGGTCTTTAAGGAAGGCTATAGCAGCCGCCTTCTGGTGCGGGAGTATAACGGAATGGTCTACGTGCTTTGCGCTGTCGTACGTAATGCCGTATTCGCCGCTGAGTTCCCCCTTTGCATATTTATCTGCTTCTATTTTGAGCGAGTCAAAGTCATCGTAGCGGTCGAGCTCTTCAACGGCTTTGTTCATATCGTAAATAGTTTTATTATAGGGGCGCTTCTGGCGCGCGATGTTGCTCAGATGGTTATTTCGGTCGAAGCAATCATCGTTGAAAATAAAATAATATGACTTTCCCATATTCAAATTCCTTTCGAAGTTATATCACAATCACGACTGTGTCGTTACTTTAAGTTCCGATATCTGCAACCTGAATTCAACATCCTTCGTGTTGATGTTGTAAATTGCGCCCGTGCGAACGCTTCTTGCCGTAACCTTTTCGTTGTTGTAGGCGCGCATATTGCTGAAGAAGGGCACGGCGCGGCCGTCCTGGTCTACCACAAAGCCTTCCTCGAAGTTTATCGGCACCTCGCCCGACTTCGTATAGAGCGAAACGCGATCGTCCTTATAGTAAAAGTTGATTTCCGTGCCGCTGCCGCCGCCTACTATCTTGAGGTCGATAACATCCTCTGCAAGCGTTCTGTTGTAATCGCCCGCTTCACCTATGATAAGGAATTCATCCTCATATGTAAGCCTGTCGCTGTAGCGGCGCGCCTCTATTTCCTTCGTGCTTATGATGGTGGAGAAAAGCTCGTCGCCGTCTATACGCTCCTGCGGCTTTCTGTCCACCACGAAGGATGCCGCCATAGCAAAGCGGTTTTCCTTTTCCTTAAGCAGCGATCCCCTTTCCGCGAAAAGCTTGAGGTGCTTCTTTTCCGAGCCGGGGTGGTAAAGCCACGTGCCGTAGGAATAGGAAAGCACGTTATCTACGGAATAGTTCCTCATGGCAACTATAGCGCCGCCGAGCGAGGAGGAATATGCAGAAGCCTCGTAAAACTGTATATCGTAGGGGTTTTCGCTTTCGGTTGCCTCTGCCCCCGCGGGCGTTTCCTCAAATTTGTAAACCCTTATATGCGGGTAGCTTCCGTGAAGCTGTTTTTTTATGAATTCAAGCAGGCCGTGCGTTTCTATCATACCGCCCGCGAAAATTATTTTCGTAACGTCGCGGTTAACGGCAAGGCGAAGCTCGGCGAGTATGTAGTCCATCACCTTTTTCGCCACGCCGCGGTATTCGCCCGTGCCCGTGCAGCCGTAGAAATCGCTTTCTGTTATAAGGCGCTGCACCTGCACCTCGCGGTGTATCGTTATCGGTACGCCGTCCTTGAACATACCACTGCCCGCAAGCGGCATAGCGGTTTTGCTCTTTTTTATATCCTTCATCATAAGGTATTGGTTCGCAAAAAGACCGCTTTCGTATATATGCCCTTCCTCGCCGCTGGAGGGGTAGCCTATCGTTTCGCGCTCGTATATGGCATCGCCAAGGAATTTTGCCATTGTTTCGTCTATATCGCTGCCGCCTACCTCTATGGGCTTAGAGTGTGCCTCGCGGCTGTCTATAAGTATGCCCGCGCTTATCGCGTCGTTATCGTTGAGCCACGTTTTCGCAACGGAAACGGTTTCGTCGCCCATATCGAAAATGAGCGCGCGCTCCTCGCCCGAAATCATGCGCTTGTGGAAGGCAAGAAGCCCCAGCGCCTGTGTGGAGGTAAGCACTGTCATGGGCTTTTCGCCAAATGTGTACCACACAAGTCGCGTAAGCTCGTCTACGTACTGCTTGCCCTGCTTGGGCGGGTAAACAAGCGCTATGTTGCGAAGCGGGGCAAACGCAATGCCCGTCTGCTCGGAAAGCGCTTTTATCTGCTGCTCCGCAATCGTCTTCACGTACCTGAAGAAATCCTCGCAAAGCTTTTTCGGCGTACAGCCGGGAACGGTGAAAACGAGCTTTTTATCTACAAGCGTTTTAAAAAGCGGCTCGTATTTATTTCTTTCGGGAAAGCAAAACTTCGGGAAAAGGTTTTCGCCCGTATAGTATTCCAGGTTTTCCTTTGCGCCCGCTTCCTCCTCGGGCTTAACAAACATTGTAAGTATGGATTTTATCTTTACAACCGTATGGAACGGCTTGCCCGCCGTGCGTTCAAGCTCATCGGCAAATTTCCAGATGCGCTCATCCTCGTCGTAATATGCCATAGCGGGAATTGCAACATGGTTTACAAGGTCATTCACCATGAGCTTACCGTAGCGTTCGGACGTTCTGGTTTCATATGCAAACGATATCTTCAGCGTATCGTTGCCGAGGTCCAGACATACGTATATTTCTGTTGCCATTCGCTCTCTCCTCTGATTTAAAATTAAAATTTCTTTCGTTATTGAAAAGGGGAAAAATCCCGTAAAACCGCCAAGCCCATTTCAAAAATGGGCTAAAATGGGTTATTGTTGTGTTTGCTTACAGCAAATACAAATTTTGCATTGCCGCAATACACTTTTTCGCTTTTCGGAATTTTTGCGCAAAAATCCCCCTGAAAAAATCGCAATATTACTTTTACATTTTAGCACAATATAATTCATAAATCAAGTATTATCGTGGTTATTTATTCACATTTGATTAATAATTTTGTCAAAAATAGTCTATTATTGATGTAGTCTTTTTCATATGTCCGAATTCATTTTATACCGTTTATCCCTGCCCAAGGATTTTTATCCCCGTTTTTGAAGAAAGCGAAAAAACTGTTGTATATTGTAGTTAAGATATGATACAATATTTTTGCAGGCTGACATATTTGCCCGTAAAATGTTAACAAATTGTAAACAATGCGCTTTTTTGCAAAATATCGGGCGCATTTCACGTCTTAATAAGTGTAAACGAAAAACTCACCGAAACGAAAAGGAGCTGAAATAATGAAAAAATTTTTACCATTGATTTTCTCTTTGGCGGTTTGCTTTGCCGTAATTTGCTCAGTGCTTCTGATATTAAACGCGAAAAGCGCGGGCAGTACGCAGGGCACAACGGCTGCAACGCAAGGCACGGTAACTTCATCTACCGCCGCAACCTCGGGCACGTCGGCGCCGCAAGCCACGCAAAGCACGGCGGGCACGCAGGGCACGAGCGCTTCCGTGCAAGAGCCGGCGGCAATACCGCCCATATACCCCCAGGCGCCCGAAGGGCTTACCGAAAAGATCTATTACGATTTCACAAGCGATGGCTTCAGCCTCACCAAGCAATATTGCGATAAAAACGGCAACGCCGTAGAGGAGCATATCTACATAGTAGACCCCGACCTTTGCGTGCTTACCCCTTCCGTTATCGCAACAAGCACGTTCGATAAAAGCGGACGCATGACAAGCTCTGTGGGCAGATACGTCAAAAACCCCTTCCACGGCGAGCCCGAAAGAAAAGTAAGCATAGTAAAAAGCGAAAACCCGCTTTACACCTACCAGAGCTGCGATGAATCGGGCGTAATAACCCTTTACATAAACGAGGAAGTAAACGGCGACGGCAAGGTTATAAAAACGGAATACTATACGCGCGCGGGCAGGCTTACGGGTTCTGAAACGGTAACCTACCACGAAAACGGCGAGCGCCAATCGCTCACCGCGCTTGACGGCGGCGGCAGCCTTATTTACTCCTGCGAATACGATGAAAAAGGCAACTTCACCTCTGCCAAAACCGTTACAAGCACGGGCACAGAGGAAACCACCGCAATGTACTACCCCGACGGCATAATAAAAAGCTACGTTACCAAAACCTTCGATGTTTACGGCAACGTGGAAGACCAATTTTCCGTAAACTTCAACACAAGCGGCAAATTGTGGAAATACGGCCCGTTTTCCCTTTCCTACTCCTACAACAGCGACTTTCCGAAAGTCTCCTCTACAGGTTCTTTAAAGTACACGTTCGATAATAACGGCTACCTTGCGGAATGCTATAATATCACGGGTTCGTCGAGCAGCATAAAAACTCTTTACAGCTACGATGGGTACGGCAGGCTTTCCAAGGTAGAAACAAAGGTCGGCGCCACCATCGCCGCAGAGCAGGTATATAAATACAACGCCGACGGTACTTATTACGTTGAAATATACCAGCTTAACTCATACACCAAAAAGCTTGTAAAAATTCAGGTTATACACGGTAGCTCCACGGGTGCGCTCACGCTCCAGGAAACCTTCAGCAACGATAAGCGCACGGGATATACCACGTACGAATACGACGAATACAACCAACTTGTAAAAACACAGACGTATACGGAAACGTACGGCAAGCCAAACCTTATGAGCACAGTCAACTATAAATACGACGAGCACGGCAGCATAACCGAGGAAAAATCGGAGGGCTCTGTAACATTCGTGCATAAAACGTACACATATTTTGAAAACGGCAAGCTGCACGAATATTATTCTTACGCGAGAACAGGTACGGCGCTTGAATGGCTCGTTTACGAGGAAGAGGGCGGCTACACGGCGGGCGAATCCGATGGCAGACGCACTATTATCAATACCTTCGATGAAGATAAAATGCTCGTAAGAATGGAAGAAACCATTGCCTACCAAGGCAAGAAAAACATATATGAATACGACAAAAAAGGCATTCTGCGCCTGCACTTCCAAAGCATCAACGGCAAGGTGGTATTGCGCCAGGAGTACGACGAGGCGACCAGGCTCACAACCGAAATGACCGTAGACACCGCGGGCAACGTAATGGAAACCATGTATGAATACTATGCCAACGGCAACAAAAAAGCAATATTCACATACAAAAACGATTTGATTCAAGAAAGCAAGGAATATACCGAAAACGGCGACCCCATCAAGATTTTCAACAAATACAGCGATGAGCTTTCCTACACCACGATATATGAATACCACGAAGACGGTAGCGGAAAATCTGTTATTGATTATAAAAACAGCGAGGTCATAGGTATTCAGAATTACCGCAAGGACGGAAAGCCTACGCGAATTTTCCGCAAGGAAGAGGATACCACGCTCGATACGCTTTTCGAATATTACGAAAGCGGCGCAACCCGTTCCGTAATGTACTATACAAACGAAGTTCTCTTAACGGGATTACTCTATAACGAGCAAGGCATGCTCGACGAGCATATTCATACAGACGAGGAAACGGGCGTTACCACAACATCGAAATACACGCGCAAAAACGGCATACCCACGCGAATTGACGATTACGTGGGCGGCGAGTTTGTGGGCTATACCCTCTTGGAATATTTCACCTATACCGACGATGACACCAAACAGGAAAAGAGCGTTTTCACATACGATAAAGACGGCGTTATGACCTCGAGCAAGGAATATATGATGATAGAGACAGAGGACTATGTGGGTACCGCCCACGTTCTTGTAAAAAGCGAGCTTTTCGAGGGAGGCGTTGCCGTATATTCCGAAACACGCGAATATGAAGAAATATCCGGTGCGCTCCAATTCCAAAAGATAACCGACGGCGATAAATATACCGAAACGGAATTTGATCCGTATGACTACTATATAACGGGAAATATACTCCTTCGCAAAACCTACGTTGGCGGCAAGCTCGTTTCCGTTTACAGGTGCACTAAGCCGAGCCAGAGCCCGCCCGAATACGAAGAGGACTTCTACGGCGAGGACGGCAGAATAACACACACCGACCTTTACGATACCCATGAGCCCGATTACGTTGAATTCAGAACGTTCTACGAATACCACGAAAACGGCGTAATATCCCACAAAACCGTTTACAGCGTAAGAGATGGCGAGCTTTACCGCTTACGCTACGAGTATGAATACGACGAAGCGGGCACGCTTATAAAAGACGTACGCTCCCAGTACGATTCTGCAGGCACGCTTTATAACCAAAATACTTACGAATATAACGGAAAGGGGCAGCTTATTAAATTCATCCTTTTCGATGGCTACAGGCTCAGCTCTGAAACCTTCCGCGAATACCACGAAAACGGCAAAGAAAGCAAAAAAATCGATTTGGTTTATGATGCCAAAGGTCAGGTGATCAACAAAAACGAGTTTCATTATAACGAAAACGGCCAGTGTATATATCACCTTTTGCTCCGCGTTGGTGTAGATAAGCAGGAAACCTTCTACACCTATAACGAAGCGGGCATGCTTATAGACAAGGAATATTACGTTGACGACGTGCTTACGCAAAAGGAATCCACCGATTACGATGAAAACAGGCTTGTAACAAGAAAGTATTCGTTTGAAAACGGCAAAAAAGTCGAAAACCTTTATACTTATAACACGGCAAACCTTATAAAGGAACACTTGCGTTATGAAAACGATATTTTAAGCACGCGTGAATCGTATGAATACCACAAAAACGGCAACATAAGCTATTATTTATTATATGATTGCGTTAACGAACAAGTTCTCGACGAAAGATATTACGACGAAGACGGCATCTGGATACCTACGAATTAAAAATACTTCGCAACAATAAAAAACTCACGGTTTTCACCGTGAGTTTTTTGAGTGTGTCGATAAACTAATTTTAGGCTCGCCCCTATGGGGGAGCTCCGCGAAGCGGTGAGAGGGCAAGCGCCAGAATATATGTTTTTGATATAATTGGGGCTTTTACCGCATCCCTCTCCGTCACCTGACGGTGCCACCTCTCCCAAAGTGAGAGGCTCAAATTACTTTTTTCGACAGTCTGAAAAAACTCACGGTTTTCACCGTGAGTTTTTTTG
>JAFTNI010000146.1 GCA_017451975.1 Clostridia bacterium | reverse complement strand
TGGAGCGTATAGAGGCAAAAGCCTTCTACAACCTAAAAAACCTTTCCGATGTATCCTTGCCAAGCACGCTTGTATATATCGGCACCTGCGCTTTCGCACACTGCGAAAAGCTGAGAACCTTGGCTTTACCGCAAAACCTGCGCGAGCTCGGCGGCCAGGTATTTTCCGGCTGCAGCGGGCTTGAAACCGCTTCCGTGCCCGAAGGCGTCAGCAAGCTCAGCTACTGCACGTTCAAGGAATGCACGTCGCTTTATGCGGTCTACCTGCCGCGTAGCCTTTCGCTTATCGATTGGGATGCCTTTGAAAAATGCTCCTCGCTCAGGGACGTATACTATAGCGGCTCCCGCAGCGAATGGAAAACCGTGAAAATAGGAAAAGGCAACCCAAAGCTTAACGGCCTTGTTGGCAAAGCAAATATTCATTTCAGATAGTTTCTCCAAATAAAAAGTCTGTATCAGGTTCTGATACAGACTTTTTCTCATTTTAAATCTATAAGCACTATTTCGCCGGTTTCAAGCGTTTTCGGCACGTCTATCACCCTTTGGTTCGAAGAACCGCGGAAGCGCAGGCGTATATCCTTCAGCTCTTCCTTGAATTCGCCGTCTACAAGCACGTCGATAAGCGAAAGCATTTCGTCGGTATGCTCCGAACGGGCGCGTGAGGGGCTCTTCCCTGCGAGTTCCTCAAAAGTATAGCCGGAATAGCACCAAATGTTTTTTCCGGGCTTCTCGGCCCTCACACGGCGCAACAGGGGCAAAAGAGCTTCTTGGTTCGCAGGCTCCATCGGTTCGCCGCCGAGAAGTGTAAGCCCTGCTATATAATACGGGGAAAGTGAGGCAAGTATATCGTCCTCTACCTCGCTGGTATAGGGCTTGCCAAAACTAAAGCTCCACGTCTGCGGCTGAAAGCAGCCCTTGCAGTGGTGCGTACAGCCCGAAACGAAAAGTGTGGTGCGCACGCCCAGGCCGTTGGCGATATCGTTTTTCTTTATCTCGCCGTAGTTCATCAGAGATGCATTACCCTTTCTTTTATTTCCTGGGTTCTGCCCTGGTTCCAATACTGCGTGCCGATATAACCGCAGGTGCGGCGCGCAACGTTCATCTTGCTCTGGTCGCGGTTGTGGCAGTGCGGGCATTCCCAAACAAGCTTGCCTTCATCGTCGGTAACTATCTGAATTTCGCCGTCGTAGCCGCAAACCTGGCAGTAGTCGCTCTTTGTATTAAGCTCCGCATACATAATATTTTCGTAAATAAACTGCATAACGGAAATAACCGCATCTATATTGCTTTCCATATTTGGCACTTCCACATAGGAAATAGCGCCGCCGGGGGAAAGCGCCTGGAATTTAGATTCAAGCGCGAGCTTTTCGAAAGCGTCGATAGGCTCTGTAACGTGAATGTGGTAGCTGTTTGTGATATAGTTTTTATCCGTAACACCTTTAACTATGCCAAATCTTCTCTGCAAGCATTTGGAGAATTTATATGTCGTGCTTTCAAGCGGCGTGCCGTAAAGCGAATAGTCTATATTTTCTGCCGCCTTCCATTTCGCCGTGTATTCGTTGAGCTTGCGCATAATTGCAAGGCCAAGCTCTTCGCCTTCGGGCTCTGTAAGCTTCTTGCCGTTCAGGCTGTAAACACATTCCCAAAGACCCGCGTAGCCGAGCGAAAGCGTGGAATAGCCGCCGTGGAGGTATTTATCTATCGGTTCACCCTTTTCAAGGCGCAGGAGCGCGCCGTGCTGCCAAAGAATGGGCGCGGCATCGGAAAGTGTGCCTGTAAGTCTTTCGTGGCGGCACTGGAGCGCCTTGTGGCAAAGCTCCATGCGTTCATCGAAAATTTCCCAGAATTTTTCCATATCTCCCTTTGCGGAAAGACCGATATCTACAAGGTTTACGGTAACAACGCCCTGGTTGAATCTGCCGTAATATTTCGGCTTGCCGTTTTCGTCAACATAAGGTGTAAGGAAGCTGCGGCAGCCCATGCAGGTATAGCAGTGGCCTTCGCCGTTCTTATCTATCTTGCTCTTCATCATAACCTTTTCGGAAATGTAGTCGGGCACCATGCGCTTAGCCGTGCATTTTGCGGCAAGCTTCGTGAGGTAGAAATATTTGCTTCCCTCTGTTATATTATCCTCTTCAAGCACGTAAATGAGCTTGGGGAACGCGGGCGTTACCCAAACGCCCTCTTCGTTTTTAACGCCCTGGTAGCGCTGGAGAAGCGTTTCTTCGATAATGATGGCAAGGTCTGCCTTCTCCTGCTCGTTTCTAGCTTCGCCCAGGTACATAAATACCGTAACGAAGGGCGCCTGGCCGTTCGTTGTCATAAGCGTAACTACCTGGTACTGTATTGTCTGAACACCGCGGCGGATTTCTTCGCGCAATCTATCCTCGATGATCTTGTTGATTTTTTCTTCTTCAGGGGAAATGCCGAGCATTTCTATTTCCTTGAGCACAACCTTTCTTATTTTCTCGCGTGAAATCTGCACAAAGGGCGCAAGATGTGTAAGGCTTATGCTCTGGCCGCCGTACTGGTTGCTGGCAACCTGCGCTATAATCTGCGTTGCAATATTGCAAGCTGTGGAAAAGCTGTGGGGCTTTTCGATTTTCGTGCCGCTGATAACAGTGCCGTTCTGGAGCATATCCTCAAGGTTAACGAGGTCGCAGTTGTGCATATGCTGCGCAAAATAGTCGGAATCGTGGAAATGAATAATGCCGTCTTTATGCGCTTGTACCACTTCTTCGGGAAGAAGCACGCGCTCTGTAATATCGCGGCTTACCTCGCCCGCCATATAGTCGCGCTGAACGCTGTTGACGGTGGGGTTTTTATTGGAGTTTTCCTGTTTAACTTCCTCGTTGTTGCATTCTATAAGAGAAAGAATTTTATCGTCGGTCGTGTTCGTTTTACGGGCGAGCGAGCGAATGTAGCGATACTTGATATAGTTTCTGGCAACGTTGAAGGCGCCATGCTCCATAATGCCGTTTTCAACCATATCCTGTATTTCTTCTACGCCGAGCGCGCGGCCCATATTCTGGCCTACAGCGCGAACGTGTTCTTCTATTTCGTGTATATCCTTTTCTGTAAGGCGTTCTTCTTCGGGCACCGTAGCGTTTGCTTTGGAAATGGCAACGCGGATTTTATCGCCTTCGTATGAAGCCTGTGAACCGTTTCTTTTTATAATATTCATAGTATATTTCCTTTCCATAAAATCTATAGAACAATATCCTGTGAGTGGCTTTTTTAGAATACCACAAAATGAGCAATTTATCAAGAGGTAAAACGCAAAAAAACCCGATATATAGTATTTTTGTTTATTTTCACCACAAAATGTTCCGTTTTTTCTCTATGTGCAAAAATATAATTTTTTGGCTCTTCAGTGTCTGAAAAACGCCTGAAAAAACGGAAAAAGCCCCTTAAAATCTAGCTTTTTCCGTTTTTATATTTCTCTTTTTCGCAGTATGTGCGGGGTATTGACAAGCCTCGAAATTTCATCTCCCAAAATGCCTTCTTATCCAAAATATACGATCCTTTTCGGCAGTATACCTAAAAGAAACTACGCCTTCGCTATGCTCATAAACAAGATTTTCTTTGCGCCCGCCGAAAGCGAAAGGCTGCAAAGCCTTTCTGCCGTGCTGCCCGTTGTGGTAACATCATCTATAAGAATAATGACCTTGCCGCGAATTTCAGCGCCGCGGCAGAGCGCAAAAGCGCGGCTTGCGTTTTCCTCGCGTTCTTCTCTGCCCAGCGTTTTCTGCTGCGTATTTTCGCCGCTTTCGCGCAGAAAAAGCTTTTGCATGGGCAAAGAAAGCTCCTCGGCGGCTCCGCGTGCCAAAAGCTCCGCTTGGTCAAAGCCATATTCACGCACGGCTTTTTTCGCCCTCGGCGCATAGGTAAGAATATATTCCTCGCCCGTGCGCAACTCATCTTTTATAATCAGCGCTAACTCGCGCGCAAAAAATTTTTGAAGCGATACAAGGTTTTTGCGCTTGAGCTTATATATAAGTGCCTTCGCCGTTTCGCCGTCGAAAGCGAAAAGGTGGCGGCAGTGTGCCTGCTTTTCGCCCCATAGCCTTTGCGGCTTGCAACAGCAAAGCGAGTGTGCAAGCCCGCATCGGCGGCAGGGCTCGCGCTTTATTTGCTCGTATTTTGAGGCGCACACGCCGCAAAATACGGCGTCGCCCGTAAATTCACCGCAAACGGCGCACTTTTTCGGAAATATAAGGTTTATAAGGTTCATTCGTATTTAGAGAAGATGAAGGGCAAGCCCGTATAACGCTTGGTTCTGCGGTTGTTTTCTATCATTCTTCTCGAAACCTCCTCCTCGCCAACGAGAATTACCATTTTCTGCGCACGCGTAAGCGCCGTGTAAAGCAGGTTGCGCGTGAGCAGCCTTTGCGAATAGCGGTAAAGCGGTATTATAACTATCGGGTATTCGCTGCCCTGGCTTTTGTGCACAGTTATGGCATAGGCAAGCTCCAGCTCGTCCAGCATCGTGAAATCGTAGGCGGCGCGCCTGTCGTCAAACAGAACCGTCACGCGCTCGGCAGAGGGGTTTATTTCCTCTATAATGCCTATATCGCCGTTGAAAACGCCCACGCCCTCGCTGCCATCCTCGCGCGACCATTCTATATCGTAGTCGTTCTTTATCTGCATAACCTTATCGCCCTCGCGAAGCGTAAGGTCGCGCACCTTTTTTTCGCGCTTTTCGGGGCTGGGCGGGTTGAGCGCCGCCTGCAAGGAGTTATTCAGCATTTCCGTGCCGTTCACGCCCTTTTTCGAGGGCGTTATTATCTGAATACCGCCGAAAGCTGTAAGCCCGTACGTTTTCGGCAAGCGCTTCGCGCAAAGCGAAACTATTGTGGAAGAGGTTTCCTCCTCGCTCATACGCGGCATAAAGAAAAAGTCGGCATCCTTTTTGGAAAGGTCCATATATACGCCGTTGTTTACGGCGTGCGCGTTGGTTACTATAAGGCTTTCGCGAGCCTGGCGGAAAATGTGTGTAAGCACAACCGTGGAAAACCTATCGCTTTCTATAATATCGCGGAAAACGTAACCGGGGCCCACGGGCGGAAGCTGGTCGGCGTCGCCTATAAGCACAAGGCGGGAGGAAGGCTTTATCGCCTTCAGAAGTGCCGACATAAGGAAAACGTCTATCATAGAGGATTCGTCTATGATTATAACGTCCTCGTCAAGCGGGTTCGCCTCATCGCGCACGAAAACAGATTGCTCGTCGGGCGCGAACTGCATTTCAAGCAAGCGGTGTATCGTTTTCGCTTCCATAGAAGCCGCCTCAGAAAGCCTTTTTGCCGCCCTTCCCGTCGGCGCCGCAAGCGCGATATCGAGCCCCATGCTCGTGAAAATGCGTATTATGGCGCGTACAACGGTGGTCTTACCCGTGCCGGGGCCGCCCGTAAGCACAAATACGGAGTTTGCCACGGCTTCCTTTATGGCGCGCTTCTGCAGCTCCTCGTAGGTAATGCCGTTTTCCATTTCCGCCTTGCGCACAAGCTCTGTAAGGTTCGCCGTGTCCAGCGAGTGGTTCACGCCCTCCATTATATCGAGCTTTCGCGCTATATATTTTTCTGCCTCATAAACGTCGGGCAGGTAAACGCAATCTATGCCGGGCTCGCGCACGAGCGCAAGCTTGCGCTCCTCCACAAGGTCCATAAGCACGTTTTCCGCTTTGTCCTTTTCACAGCCCAAAAGCTTCGCGCTCGTGTCCGTAAGCTTATCCCACGGCACGAAAACGTGCCCATTCTGGTAAAGGTTGTGCTGAAGCACGAATTTTATGCCCGCGCCTATGCGCTCGTCTGAAGCAGAGGTAAAGCCGAGGTTTTTGGCAATGGCATCTGCCTTCTCAAAGGTAACGCCGTGTATTTCGTCGCAAAGGATATATGGGTTCGCGTTTATTATGTCAACGGCAGAGCAGCCCCAGCGCTTGTATATGCGCACGGCGGTTGCGGGGCCGAAATATTGGCGGCAAAACGCCATCACGTTTCGCATACCGAACTGCGCGCGAAAGGCTTCGCCTATCTCCTTTGCCTTGCGCGCGGAAATGCCGTTTATATCCGCAAGCCACTCCGGGTGGTTTTCCAGCACATCGAAGGTTTCTTCGCCGTAAGTATCAACTATATGGCGCGCCGTAACGGGGCCTATACCCTTTATAGTGCCCGAGGAAAGATATTTCAGTATCGCCGTGGAGTTTGAGGGCAGCTGCTTTTCGTAATATTCCACGCGGAATTGCCGCCCGAACTGCGGGTGAGTTACGAAATCGCCAAGCGCCTTTATGGTTTCGCCGACAGCAAGGTACGGCATATTTCCGCAAACCGTGTAAAGCTCATCGGAAAACGCGAGCATTTCGCAAACGACATAGCCGTTTTCATCGTTATGGTATATAATTTTTTCAACCGTTCCCTCTATGGAAACAAGCTCGTTTTTATCGTTTGGCATATTTCACTTCCTTGTGTTTCAAATATATATTATTTCAAAATCGTAGTATTTTTTCATCGTTTCGGCAATATAAGCCGATTCCTCATCGCTTTTTTCAACGAATACGGTTATTTTCGCCCACGGCAGGCAAAGCGCCGCGCGCAGGTAATATTCAAGGCTTTCGCCACGCGCAAAAAGCTCCACGCTTTCGCCCGAAAGGCGCGCGTATCTGCACTTTCGAAGCTCGCTTTCCGCCGCACGGGCAAAAAGCCTTCGAAAAAGCAGATATCCCAGAAAAACAATCGCAGAACAAAGAAAAATCACAGCAAAATATTTCATAAATCACCTCATATAACGGTTTATAAGCCATTATATGAGGTGATCGCCTTTACCGTGATAAATTATTATTTAAGGCCGGCTTTATCGCGGAGCAAGTCTGCGATATCCGTGCTTTCCCAGCGTACGCCGAGCTCTTCTCTGCCGAAGTGGCCGTAGGAGGAAAGGGGCTTATAGATGGGCTTGCGCAAGCCAAAGTAATCTATGATAGCTGCGGGGCGGAAGTCAACGCTGTCGTGCAAAATCTGTGCGATTTTTTCATCGGGAATAACACCCGTGCCAAACGTGTTAACGTTTTCGCAAAGGGGGCGAGCAACGCCGATGGCGTATGCAAGCTGAACCTCACATTTCTTCGCAAGGCCTGCCGCAACGATGTTCTTTGCCGCATAGCGTGCTGCATAGCAAGCGCTTCTGTCAACCTTTGTCGGGTCTTTACCGGAGAAAGCGCCGCCGCCGTGTCTGCCATAGCCGCCGTATGTGTCAACGATAATTTTTCTGCCCGTAAGGCCGCTGTCGCCCGCAGGGCCGCCTACAACAAATCTGCCCGTAGGGTTAACGTAAATTTTCGTGTTTGCATCGATAAGGTGTGCGGGAACGATGGGCTTTATAACCGTTTCTATAACGTCGCTTCTTATCTGCTCAAGCGTTACGTCGGGGCTGTGCTGTGTGGAAACAACGATGTTTTCAAGGCGCACGGGGGTATCGCCGTCGTATTCAACCGTTACCTGTGTTTTGCCGTCGGGGCGGAGGTAATCGAGCGTTTTATCCTTGCGTACGGCCGTAAGCTTCTGCGCCATATCTCTTGCGAGAACGTAGCCAAGGGGCATTTTGCAAGCCGTTTCGTCGCTTGCAAAGCCGAACATCATACCCTGGTCGCCTGCGCCTATTTCATATCTGTCGTCGTCTGCGCCGCCGCGAGCCTCGAGCGATTTATTAACGCCCATAGCGATATCGGGCGACTGGCTGTGAATGGAGTTGAGCACGGCGCAGGAATCTGCGTCGAAGCCGTATTTCGCGCGGTCGTAGCCAACCTCGCGCACTGCTGTTCTTGCAATGTTTTCAATATCAACGTATGCTTCCGTTGTAATCTCGCCCATAACGAGAATAAGACCTGTGGTCATGCTTGTTTCGCAAGCAACACGCGCCATAGGGTCTTCTGCGAGAATTGCGTCAAGCACGGAATCGGAAACTCTGTCACAGAGCTTGTCGGGATGTCCTTCTGTTACAGATTCCGTTGCAAAAAATCTTCTTGCCATAATTTTTCCTCTTTCTTTTATGTATTTTTATATTTATCTTCATATCAAAAGAAAATCCCTCGGCTTTTGCCCGAGGGAGAGAGTTTTCCAAACCTTTCTCATCTATCGGGAATTAGCACCTTGAAAAAACAGGTTGCCGGGCTTCACAGGGCCTGTCCCTCCGCCTCTCTTGATAAGA
>JAFTNI010000145.1 GCA_017451975.1 Clostridia bacterium | reverse complement strand
TGCGTCGGGCGCTTCGTTGGGGTTGGGCTGGTGAACCATGCCCTTGTAGCCGTCGCCTATAGTTCTGGGCTTACCCGTGTAAATACGGGGAATGATAATAAGCTTATCGGCAACCTTATCCTGAACGCCTTTGAGGCGGCAGATGTAATCGATAACAGATTCTTCGTTATCTGCAGAGCAAGGGCCGATAACGAGCAACATTTTATCGCTCGCGCCAGTGAAAACCTTTTTGATTTCTTCATCACGCGCGGCTTTTTTTATTGCAAGATCATATGCAAGGGGGTACATTTCTTTAACTTCCATAGGCATGGGAAGTTTTCTTTTAAAATTCATATTCATGGGGGTATTCCTAAACCTTTCAGTATATATAAATGTATTTTTTTCGATGTTATTTTATGAAAGTTCTTTGCAAAGCTTTCTTTCAAGAAAGCTTTTTATCAAACATTCCGCGGCGCTCTGTGGAAAGGCGCATCATCTTCTTCATGGTTTCTACATCGTCGGTTTCCATGCTGCGGCGCAGCTTTTCAAGCTCGCCCTCGAACGCCTTTATTTCGGAAATAAGCATATCCTTGTTGAGCATGAAAAGCTCGCTCCACATATCCTCGTTTATGCGAGCTATTCGTGTGAGGTCGCGGAAGGAGTCGCCCGTGTAGCAGCAAAGGTTCGCGTCGTCGTTGCAGGTCATGAGCGCTACCGCGATGCAGTGCGTAAGCTGTGAAAGGAACGCTATCATTCTGTCGTGCTTCTGGGGGGAGATGACGGAAACATTTGCAAAGCCGAGCATTTCGCCAATCGCCTTGCAGGTTTCAATAGCGTATTCTGTATTTTTCGCCGTGGGCGTTACGATATAGTTTGCGCCCTTGAACATAGCGGGGTTGCTGTTTTCAATGCCGTATACCTCGCGGCCCGCCATAGGGTGAGCGCCTATAAACTCAACGCCTTCTGGCAAGCGCGATTGAATTTCGTCTACAATAGCGCATTTAACGCCCGTAACGTCGGTTATAATAGCGCCTTTTTTAAAGTATTTTCCGTTTGCATCTATCCAATCCACAAAAATGTGGGGGTAAAGCGCGAAAACGGCGATGTCTGCTTTCGCAATCATCTCTGTATCTATCTCTGTCGTGCCCGCCTTTATCATACCGTGCTCGAGCGCGTAATCTATCGTGCTCTGCTTTCTCGTTATGGCGTAAACCTCATAGCCCTTTTCGGTAAAAACCTGCGCATAGCTGCCGCCGAGAAGGCCGAGACCGACGATGAGTATTTTTTTGCTTTTTTCAATTTCCACTTTGAGTTACCTCTATTCCAAGTTTCTTTATAACCTCGAAAAAGTCGGGGTAGCTTTTTCTGCAAGCCTCGGCGCCCTCAATTTCGCCGCCCGTAAGGCTTGAAAGCACCGCCATAGACATAACCACGCGGTGGTCGTTATGCCCCGAAAGCACCTCGCTCGGTGCGCGCAAGTGCCCGCCCTCGACGATAATATCGTCTTCGTTTACGGTTACGGGAACGCCGAATTTCGAAAGCTCCTCTGCCATAACGGCGCCTCGGTCGCTTTCCTTTATTTTTAGGCGCGCCGTGCCCGTAAGGTGAACACCGTTTTTCGCCGCCGCCACGCTCATAAGTATAGGCGCAAGGTCGGGGCAATCTGAAATATTTATTTCGGGCGTGCCCTCTGCAAGCGCTCGGAACTGCCAAAGGTAGGCTTTATCACCCTGCACGCTGTTTCCGTTCAAGCCGCAAACATTCACGTTTCCGCCGAAAAGGTTGAACGCTTCAAGAAAGGCGGCGTTTGAATAGTCACCCTCCACGCGCATATCGGAGCTCTTGTATTTCTGCGCGCCCGCTATGGCTATGGTATATTCGCCGCGCCACTCTGCTTTTACGCCGAAGGCGGCAAGCGCTTCCATCGTTATATCGATATACGGCTTGCTATCAAGCGGCGGCACTATTTCAATTTCGCTATCGCCCGAAAGCAAGGGGAGCGCGAACATAAGCCCGCTTATAAACTGGCTTGAAATGTTGCCGGGAACGGTAAACTTCCCTGCCTTCAAGGGGCCGCAAACGCGTATATGGTCGCCCTCGTGGCTGAAGGTAAGCCCCTGCTCGCGGCATATATTTTCGTAAACGCTCATCGGGCGGGAAAGCAGCTTGCCCGCGCCGTAGAGCTTACATTCCGTATCTTTAACAAGGCAAAGAGGTATGAAGAAGCGCATAGTGCTTCCGCTTTCGCGGCACATAAGCGCGCCGCGCGCCTTGCCGTAAATGTCGCTTTCCGAAAAAGCAACGTCTGCGCCGTCTTTGCTGAACTTCGCACCGAGGCAGGCAGAGGCGCAATCGAGCGTGGCGAGTATATCCTCGCTTTCGGCAAGGTTCTGCACGCGGCTTTCGCCCGCGAGAGCCGCGCATATTATAAGCCTGTGCGCGAAGCTTTTGGAGGGCGGCGCGAAAACCTCGCCGCACGCCTTGCTTTTTTCTATTTTAACGTTCATATCAAATTCTCTTTCCGGGCGCGTTCATAAGCATATCCATCGCTTCCGTATAGCCTGCAAAGCCGTGGCCCGCGATGGTTGCAAAGCAATATTCGCGCACGAAGCTGATGCTTCTGAAGCCCTCACGCTTGGAAACGTCGGAAATATGCACCTCCACGGCAGGTATTGCCACCGCCTTGAGCGCATCGAGAAGCGCAACACTTGTGTGAGTATACGCCGCAGGGTTTATTACGATACCCTCAAAAACGCCGAGCGCCTCCTGTATTTTCGTAACAAGGTCGCCTTCGTAGTTGGATTGGTAAATTTCAACCTCTGCGCCTGTTTCCTTTGCGTGCGCCTCTATCATTTCGCAAAGGTCGGCATATGTGCTTTTGCCGTATATATCGGGCTCGCGTATGCCGAGCATATTGAGGTTGGGCCCGTTGAGAACAAGTATTTTCATTTTTACTTCCTTTTTTCGGGAGGAGCAAGCCCCTCCCCTACACAAAACCCGAATATCGTTCCTTCGCAGGGGGCTCGCTCGGTGCCCCTTTATTTTTCAAAATCTTTTATTATCTTTTCTGCCAGTGCTTCTGCCGTGCTGTCGTTCTTCACGTGAACGTCGCAGGTGCCCGTGTAAATCGGGTAACGCTCTGCATATCGCTTTTCCAGCATTTCTCTGTCGGAGGAAAGCGGGCGGTCGCTCGTGGGCATTATATCCGCAATATCGCGGTCTATAAAGTAAATTCTTCCGTTGCCGCGAAGTGTCAGCACGTTTTCGCGTCGAAGTATAGCGCCGCCGCCCGTGGAAATAACACCTCCCACCGTGTTGCTGCAAAGCTCTGCTATAACCTTGCTTTCCGCATCGCGGAAGGCAGGCTCGCCGTGCGCGCGGATATAATCGGCAGGCGTGCCGTATTTTTTCGTGAATTCCTCATCGGTATCGTAGAAGGCTCTTGAAAGCTTTTCGGCAATAAGTGCGCCGACGGTGCTTTTACCACAGCCGGGCATACCCGTGAGCACCACGTTCTGCTTAGCAAGCAAAAGGTCTTTATATATTCCTTCCGTTTCTTCCTCTGCCACGGCTTCCCCCGTGAAAAGCTCTGCCGCCTCTGTTGCCTGCGCCACGAGCATATAAAGCCCGCCCACGGCAGGTATACCCGAAAGCAGCGCTTCGTTCACAAGCTTCGTGCGCAAGGGGTTATAGATAACGTCTACAATTCCCTTAAGGTTTTTGAAGTCGGCAAGTCTCACACCGCTTCCGTCAAAAGGTGTGGCGTCTGTGTGCGGGTACATACCGCACGGGGTCGTGTTTATTATATATTCCGCGCCAGCGTAATCGCGCGCGGCATCGGCGTATGAAATAACCGTTTCATCTGCCGTTCTTTTTACAAATTTAATTTCCTTTGCGCCAAGCGCCTCGCAAACGGCGTGCGCCGTTCTGCTCGTGCCGCCGTAGCCAAGTATAAGCACCGTTTTTCCGTTCAGGTCGAAGCCTGCGCGCAAAATGAGGTTGCGAAGCCCAAGGAAATCTGTATTATATCCGTGAAGCTCGCCGCCGCGGTTGAGCGCAACGTTCACAGCGCCTATTTTCTCTGCCTGCTCGCTTATGGTGGCGAGGTAAGGAATTATATCGCGCTTATACGGGATAGTGATATTTATCGCGGTAAAATCGCGCTTTTCGGCAAACGCGGCGAAATCTTCCTTTGCCACCTCTATAAGCTCATAGGTATATCTGCCCAGCTTTTCGTGTATCTCTTTGGAAAAGCTGTGGGGCAGTTTTTCACCCAAAAGTCCGTATCTCATATAATTCTCCGTAATTATTCGTTAATCCAATCTGTGCCGTAGCGGCCCGCAAGCATATCGCAAAGCGCTATTGCCGCAAGGCTATCCACCACGATTCTGGCGCGGTGTGCAATGCACGGGTCATGCCTGCCCTCTATGGAAATATCCTTTTCTGCGTTTTCAAGGAAATCTACCGTTTCCTGCTTTTTATAAATGGAAGGTGTGGGCTTTATAACAGTCGTGAAGCAAACGGGGTTGCCGTTGGTTATACCGCCGTTTACGCCGCCGTTGTTGTTGGTTTTCGTATAGACCTTGCCTTCCGCGCCCACGCGGAAGGCATCGTTTGCCTCGCTTCCGCGCATTTTCGCAAAATCCGTGCCCGCGCCGAAAAGCACGCCCTTTACACCCGGCACGGAAAACATCATATGCGCTATAACGCTTTCAAAGCTATCGAAATACGGCTCGCCCACGCCCGCGGGCATACCGATTATAACCGTTTCAAGAAGACCTCCCACGCTATCGCCCTCTGCCGCCGCCTTTTCTATTTCAGCGCGCATTTCCTGCTCTGCTTCAGGGGAAAGCACGGGGAAAACCTTCCCGTAAAGGTCGTCTATATCCGCTTTCATGTTTCCGAAAGCCCTGTCGGGCACACCCGCAAGCTCTTTTATATGCGTACCAAGGTAAATACCCTTTTTCGCAAGCGCCGCGCGCGCTATAGCGCCCACCGCAACGAGTGCGCTCGTTACTCTGCCCGAAAAGTGGCCGCCGCCGCGAAAATCTTCAAAGCCGTGGTATTTGCAGTAAGCCGCAAAATCCGCGTGTCCGGGGCGCGCAAGGCCGTAAGTTTTTTTATAATCCTTGCTGCGCGTGTCCGCGTTTGGTATTATTATCGCAATGGGTGTGCCCGTGGTCTTGCCCTCGAAAACACCGCTTGCTATCGTATATTCGTCCTTTTCCTGCCTTGCCGTGGAAATTCTGCCCGCAGGGCGGCGAAGTGTGAGCGCATGGCGAATATCCTCATCGTTCACCTCAATGCCGGGGGCAAGCCCGTCGAGCACGGCGCCTATAAACGGCCCGTGGCTTTCGCCGAAAACCGTGAGGCACACGCTCGTGCCGAACGTATTTTTCATATCATTTCACCTCGGGGAGAAAATTTTCTTCGTTTTTTCTTCTATTTCAGCAAGAGTCAGCTTCTTTATTTCAAAGCTGCCCGCTTCGTGTACAAGCACTGCGTCAATGCCGCCGGCAGCGCTCTTTTTATCGTGGGAAACCGCCGTCATGACCTCACGAAGGTCGTCCTCATAGAGTCTGAGCTCCGTAGGCAAACCCGCCTTCTTCAGCACGGGAACAAGCCTTGATCTCACTTCTTCGGAGCACATAGGGAGCATACCGAGCGCTACGCACTCGCCGTGGTAGAAGTAGCCGCCGCGCGCGCTTTCAATGCCGTGACCGACGGTGTGACCGAAATTGAGTATCTTGCGCAAGCCCGCTTCCTTTTCGTCGCACTCTACGACGTGCTTCTTGATAAGGAGCGCCTTTTCTATAACCATGTCTATATCTGCGTAAATATCGTCTGCTTCTTCGAGCATTGCGAACATTTCCGCATCGCTCGTAAGCGACATCTTTATAGCCTCTGCCATGCCTGCCGCAACCTGGCGCTTTTCGAGCGTTTTCAGCACGTCGGGGTCAATGATAACCTTCTTGGGCTGATAGAAAGCGCCTATAACGTTTTTATACCCGTGGAAATCCACCGCCGTTTTGCCGCCAATAGAGGAATCCACCTGCGAAAGGAGAGTCGTGGGTATGTTGTAGAAATCTATACCGCGCATATACATGGATGCGGCAAAGCCCGCAAGGTCGCCCACAACGCCGCCGCCAACGGCAACCACGGCGTCCTTGCGCGTGAAGCCCATGTCAAGCATTACGCCGAGTATATGCTCTAACATTGCAAAGCACTTGCTTTCCTCGCCTTGGGGAACAGTTACCTGATATCCCTCTTTTGCAAGGTTTCTCACCGTGTCGGCATACTCTGCGGGCACGCCGCTGTCTGTAACGACCATAACTTTTCTGTTTAAATTTATCAGCTCGCCCGCGCGCGCAAGCGCACCGCGGCAAAGCTCTATATCATAGCTTGAAGCACCAAGCTCTACGTGTATTACCATAATTACCACCTGTTTATTCGGGAAAAGCAAGCACCGAAATTATTCATCATTCATTATTCATTAAAACGCACAAGCGCTTCTATTTATCTAACGGCGTAAGAGCCGACGAGCTTGAGCTTATCGCAAACCTTGGAAAGCTCTTCCATCATAGCCTCGCCGTTTGCGCTTCTTATATCACCCTCTGCTTCCATATAGAAGTAATATTGCCACATAAGCTCCTTCATGGGGCGGGAGTGAAGCCCGCGCATATTGTAGCCGTATTTACCTATAATGTTTATCGCTTCTGCAAGCGCGCCCGCTTCGTTCTTAACCGTGAACACGAGCATGAAGTTATCATCGGGTCTTCCCGCGCGCTTGTTTTCCACGCGGGAAAGCGTTGCAAAGCGCGTCGTGTTCATATTGCTTTCGTTTATGCCGTGTGCAAGCACCTCAAGGCCGTATATCTTCGCCGCTTCGTCGCCCGCTATTGCGGCAATGTTCTTTTTGCCGAGCGAGGCAACGTGCTTCGCCGCCAGCGCCGTGTTGGAAAACGAAATGGGCGTTATACCGCGCGCACGCAGGTAAACAGCAGATTGCTCCAGCGCCTGCGGGTGGCTTATAGCCTCTGTTATATCCTCAAGGCGTGCGCCGGGCACACCGAGAAGGTTTTGTGTTACCGCAAGACCAATTACGCCGTTTATATAGAGCGTGCCGGAGAAGATAAGGTCCATAACCTGCCCAACCTCGCCCGCGTAGCTGTTCTCTATGGGCAGCACCACGCTGTCGCACTCGCCGCACACGCAAGCGTTATACGCCTGCTCGAAATCGCCGTATGCAATATGCTCGGCATCGGGGTAAAGCTTCGTCGCCGCAAGCGAGGCGAAAGCGCCGGGTATGCCGCTATAGGCTATCTTCGCGCCACTTATAAGCTTGTGCTGAAAATCGCGCGAAAGCTCCATTGTATATTTTATAAAGTTTACGTAGTATGCGCGAAGCTCCTCGTCCTCTACAAGTGCGCTGTTTTTTGCAATAACCGCATCCTCGCGCGCGCGGTCGAATATGGGAAGCCCTCTTTCCTGCTTATATTCGGCAACGAGGCGCGCCGCGTTCATTCGCTTGCAGAAAAGCTCTGCTATACCGCGGTCTGCTTCGTTTATAAGCTTTCTCGCCTGTTCAAGTTTATCCATTTTCTTTCCCTCTTATCAAATTTTACCGAAATCTTCTGCAAGCGCGCGGAATGCGGGCAGGGCGCGCTCTATCTGCTCTGTGGTTACGCAATAGGAAATGCGAACGTAGCCCGCCACGCCGAAGCTATCGCTGGGCACAAGCAAAAGCTCGTGCTTTTTCGCCGCCTCGCAGAATTCTGCGGCGTCTTCGCAAAACGCCTTCACAAACATATAGAAAGCGCCGTCGGGTGCAACGCACTCGTAGCCGTATGAGGTAAGCTCGCTGTAAAGCAGCTTTCTGTTTCTGTCGTATATAGATGTATCTGCCGTTTTGCCGAGGCACGCAGGCACGATTTTTTGCATAAGGCTGGGCGCGCAAACAAAGCCAAGCGCCCTTCCCGCGCCACAAACAGCGAAGAAAAGCTCGCGCCAATCTTCACATTTTTTGGAAACGCAGATATATCCTATTCTCTCGCCGGGCAAGGAAAGAGATTTACTGAAGGAATAGCATGAAACCGTATTGTTATAGTAGTTTGCCGTGTATGGCGCTTTAACGCCGCCGTAAACAAGCTCGCGGTACGGCTCGTCCGATATTATATATATAGGATGATTATATTCCTTTTCCTTTTCGGAAAGGAGCGCCGCCATAGCCTTTATGCTCTCCTCCGAGAAAACGACACCCGTGGGGTTATTGGGCGAATTGATGATAACCGCCTTCGTGTGCTCGTTTACCGCTGCGCGGAGCGCTTCCGCGTCAACCTGGAAATCGCCCGCGCGGCAAGGCACCTCGCAAAGCTTTGCGCCCGCGTTTTCCGCGAAAACGCGGTACTCGGGAAAATACGGCGCGAGCACTATAACCTCGTCGCCCTCGCAAACGAGCGCACCGAGCGTTACAGTAAGAGAAGCCGCCGCACCAACCGTCATATAAATGTTCTCTGCCGTATCGTCTGTGCCGTATACCTCCCTAAGGTAAGCGGCAACAGCACTTCTCGTTTCCATATCGCCGGGGGCAGATGTATAGCCGTGAAGAAGCACGGGGTCTTCCTCTTCGATAAGCTTCTTTATCGTTTCATTCACAACGGGCGGCGAGGGCACGCTTGGGTTGCCGAGGCTGAAATCGAACACGTTTTCCGCGCCTATTTCCGCCTTTCTCTTTTTGCCATATTCAAATATTTCGCGTATTGCCGAGCTTTTTTTGCCCAGCGCGAGCATCTTTTCCGAAATCATCGTAAATTCTCCTAACAAAAATAAAAACGCAGAATACCGTTTTTTGCGGCACTCTGCATAAATAAAAGAGTATGCCGCAAAAAAGCCATAGGCATTCTGCGGCACAATTCCAAATATCAAAATCAAAACTATGCGTTATACAGCCTGCCTTACGAAAGAAAAAGCATAATAATAAAATCGCATAGCAAAATAAAACATTGTGTTCATAGCTCTTTTTTCCTTTCGTACGCGGCTTCTATCCGCTTTTTTGTTTAATTATACACTCATTGGGGTATCGTGTCAATATTTTTACAAAAAAAATATACAAAAATTCGAATTATTTTCATTATGCGAGCCGCGAAAAACAGCCGCGCACACGCGGTTTTGTGCAATATCACTATTTTAGACAAATGTAGAAAAAGGTATTGACTTTTATTTTCTACAGGTGTAGAATATAAGTGAAGAGAAAAAGCAGTAAATTTTGAAAGGATGCGATATTATGAAAAAAGAACTTGTAAGCCTGCCCGACGCGGAATTTGAGGTTATGGACGCACTGTGGAGCTGCGAAGCGGAGTTTTCGCCCACAACGGAGATACTCGCGAAAATGAACACCGAGAAAAAGGCGCAAACCGTTCTTACAATGCTTTCGCGCCTTTCCGAAAAGGGCTTTCTTTCCTCTAAGAAAAACGGAAAAGAAAGGCTTTGGAAAGCGGAGGTCACGCGCGACGAATACGGCTCTTACGAGGCGGAAAAGTTTGTAAACAAGGTTTACGGCGGCTCTTTTTCAAAGCTCGTTTCCGCCTTCTATAAGGAAAAGGAGCTTTCCGAGCAAGAAGCCGCAGAGCTTATGGCATGGCTGGACCGCGAAACGGAAAAGAGAAGGTGATTTTATGAATATCGCCTTGGTTCAGCTCGTTTCCGCCACACTTGCGGCGGCGCTATTCCTTTTGGCAAACCTCGCTTTCGAAAAGAAGGTGGCCGCCCGCGGGCGCTACCTTCTGGGCGCTATTCTGGCAATAAGCTTTTTGCTGCCCGTAAGAATTCCGCTTTTCCGCGTGGAAATACCCGAAAGCAAGCTGGCGCAAGCGGGCACGGAAGGCGAAGCCTTAGCGGGCACGCTTTTCTTCCCCGAAGCAAGCGAAAAGCCGGGTTTCACCGTGGGCGAGGGCGCGCAAAGCGAGCCCCAGCAAAAGCCCGCAGGGCAAAGCACAAGCAAAATTTCGCAAGGTATATGGGCCGCCGTGTGGGCAGTATACGCCCTTGGCGCTTCCATAACGCTTTTCTGCACGGTTTACCGCTACTGCAGAGTGGTGAATTCATTGCGGCGGTGCGGACGCGCATCGAGCGAGCGCGAAAGCGAAATTTTTCTGAAGCTTTGCAAAAAACACGGCTTGCGAAAAAGCCCCGCCCTGCTCGTTTGCCCGGGCTACGCGCTCGGCTCTTCCGTCGCATACGGATTTTTCCGCAGCAAAATCGCCATAGCAGATAAATTCCGAGAGGAGGATGCCGCGCTCATTCTGGAGCACGAGCTTACGCACTGCAAAAGAAAAGACGCGTTTTTCAAAGCGGTGCTCGCCCTTCTTTCCTCGCTTTATTGGTTCAACCCGATAATGCACCTTTTTATCCGCGAAATGGAGGAAATATGCGAACAATCCTGCGATGAAACGTTATTAAAAAACGGCGGTATAGATGAAAAGAAGCGTTACTGCCGCCTGCTCATCGAAACCGCCTGTATGAAAAAAACAGAAAACAAAATGATGTTCTCTGCTTTCAAAGGAGGTAAAGTTAAAATTAAAAAACGACTCAATAATATCATCACAGAAAAAAATAAAAAGGTTACCGCGCTCGTTGTATGCATAGCGCTTTCCTTAGTGGCAATATCCTCTGCTGTTTACGCGGTAGTTGTGCCCGAACCCAATAGCGGTGAAAGCACCTTTACCGGAACAATAGACACCGAGGAAAAACACTATCCTCTTTCCGATTCCGAACTTAAAGATATAGAAAAAGAAATTCGCACAGAACGTGAAGAAGTAAGCTCTGACTACACCGATGAAGAAAACGAAGCTATCATAAAAGAATTCACAAAATACAGTACACAAAATAAAACAAACGGATATATAATAGACGGTGAATACAAAGGTATGCCTTCTATGATGACAAAAAACGGTATTCCTGTCATCGCAGTCGCCATCAACGGAGAAATTACGATGACTTGCGAAGTAAATCCTTACACAAATGAGGAAGGAATTGTTTTAAATCTTGTTGAGCAGTCCGACGGCAGTATGACAGCCGAAGAAATATCTATGGGAGAATATCTAAAAGCTTATGTTAAACGATATTGTTCTATGCTTTCATACGAAGAGATGATTGAATTCTGCGAAACAAACGGGTACAACGCAGAAGAATGGACATCTAATAGCCTTTTCCTTGAAAATTATGTAAATAAAGAAGGCTCGTATGACTTTGTAAAATTTTATAACGAACTCGTAGCACTAAAACAATGGGAAAACGAGAATTTTTTAACAGCTTGGTATTCATGTGGTTGTGAATTACAAGACCCGGCTTCTGCGCTCAGAACATATCTTGCCCGTATCGGAATCACCATAGAATAATCCCAAACAGTTTACCTTTCATATTTCATATAGTAACTCTCCAAAAAAACAAGGCTTCCCAATCGGGAAGCCTTGTTTCCTTTTATTCAACTTCTGCAATAACTTCAACTTCGCAAAGAACGTTTTTGGGCAGCGTTTTCACAGCCACGCAGGAGCGCGCAGGCTTGGAAACGAAATATTTGCCGTAAATCGCATTGAACGCGGCAAAATCGCCCATATCTGCAAGGAAGCAAGTTGTTTTCACAACCTTTTCATAAGACGTGCCCGCCGCCGCGAGAAGCGCGCCGAGGTTTTTGCAAACCTGCTCTGTCTGCTCCTCTATCGTCACCGCCTCTACGTTGCCCGTAGCGGGGTTAATGGCAATCTGACCCGATGTGAAAAGCAAGCCGCCCGTAATAATACCCTGGGAATAAGGGCCTATGGCGTCGGGCGCATTTTTTGTATAAATAACCTTGGACATAGTAAACCTCCTGAAATTTTACATTTATATTTACTGAACGATTTTGAAGCCTTCTTTTATAAGGCTGCCCTTTATTTCTTCGATATGCTCGAAGCTCTTTGTTTCCATGCCTATGCGCAGGAAGCAACCGTTTACCGATTGTGCATCGCCGTGCTCGTGGTGTACGGAAACAACGTTGCCGCCGCAATCTGCTATAATTTTAGAAACGGAAACAAGCTGGCCGGGCTTATCGATAAGCTCGATAACAATAGAGCAAGCTCTGCCGCTTTTGTGCAAACCGCGGTCGATAACGCGTGAAAGTATGGTAACGTCGATATTACCGCCCGAAACAAGGCAAACCACGTTTTTGCCCTCTACGGGAACCTTGCCGAACATAACAGCCGCCACAGAAACAGCGCCCGCGCCCTCGGCAATAAGCTTCTGGCTTTCGATAAGCGAAAGAACCGCCGCCGAAATTTCATCTTCCGTAACGGTTATCATTTCGTCAACGTATTTTTTGCAGTATTCAAACGTGTTTTCACCCGGCGCCTTAACGGCAATGCCGTCGGCAAAGGTGGAAACAGAGGGCAATCTTTCGGGGGTGCCCGTTTTCACCGCGTTGTACATAGAGGGTGCGCCCTCTGCCTGTACGCCGTAGATTTTAACACTGGGCTTGAGCGTTTTGAGCGTGTACGCCACGCCAGAAATAAGGCCGCCGCCGCCAACGGGAACAACAACTGCATCAACATCGGGCAGCTCGTTGAGTATTTCAAGGCCTATCGTGCCCTGGCCCGCTATAACGTCGTCATCGTCAAACGGGTGAATGAAAGTGTAGCCAAGCTCGTCGCGCTGGCGTATAGCCTCTGCGTAAGCGTCGTCGTAAACGCCGTCTACAAGGCAAACCTCCGCGCCATAGCCCTTGGTAGCCTGAACCTTCGAAATAGGCGCGCCTGCGGGCAGGCAAATAATAGATTTTATGCCCTGTTTCGTTGCCGCAAGCGCAACACCCTGCGCGTGGTTGCCCGCAGAGCAAGCAATAACGCCGTGCGCCTTTTCCTCGGGCGTAAGCTGTGAAATTTTATAAGCCGAGCCGCGCACCTTGAAGGAACCCGTAACCTGAAGGTTTTCGGGCTTGAGGTAGAGCTTGCAGGAAAGCTTTGTGCTCATTTTCGGCGCTTCTATAAGCTGTGTGTGGCGCACCACGCTTTCCAGCACGCGCGCCGCATCGTAAACTTTATCTATAGTCAACATATGGACCTCCAAAAAGTAAAATCCGCCCGATATCGGGCAGATGTATCTACTCATAATATATCATAAAAATATTATAGTTTTCCTCGGGGGAAATGTCAAGTGTTTGCGGGGAATTTTTCTTCGCAAACTCACGCGCGCCCGCGCTTTTGCATATGCTGTTACAGACAATGTGAATATACGGGGGAATTTTATGTTTGAATTTTTTTCTTCGCTTGCGCCCGTGTGGCAGGCGTTTTTCGCCTCGCTTTTCGCCTGGGGAATGACAGCGCTGGGCGCGGCGACGGTATTCTTTTTCGGCGGTGCGGGCAAAAGCGCCATGGGCGCTATGCTCGGCATGGCGGCGGGGGTGATGACGGCGGCATCGTTCTGGTCGCTTCTGCTCCCTGCCGCGGAAATGTGCGCTGCTCTTGGCGCAGCGCCGCAAGTGCCGCTTATTCTCGGCTTTCTCTCGGGCGGCGGCGTGCTTTTTCTTTGCGATACGCTCTTTGCCCGCGCGCACCCGCAAAGCTGCAAAAAGCGCACGGCTATGCTCGTTTTTTCCGTAACGCTGCATAATATACCGGAGGGGCTTTGCGTGGGTGTAGCCTTCGGCGCGCTTGCCCATGCGCCCTCGGGCGCGGGGCTTGCCGCGGCTTGCCTGCTGGCGCTCGGCATAGGCTTGCAAAATTTCCCAGAGGGAGCGGCGATAAGCCTGCCGCTTCGGCGCGAGGGCGCGCCCTGCCGCCGCGCCTTTTTCTGGGGGCAGATAAGCGGGGCTGTAGAGCCGCTTGCCGCCGTGCTCGGTGCGCTTTTCGTGCTTTGCGTGCGCTCGGCGCTGCCCTTCGCGCTTTCGTTTGCGGCGGGCGCGATGATATACGTCGTGGCGGCAGAGCTTTTGCCAGAAGCAGAAAACCGCAGCGCGGCGGCGGCCTTCACCATAATAGGCTTCGCGCTTATGATGTTTATGGATACCGTGTTCGGCTAGAATAAAAGTACGGCGAAAAGCCCAAAAAGCTTTTCGCCGTACTTTTATTCTTTTATAACGTTGCAGGCTTCAATGCCATAATATTTAAAGCATTTAAGCGCGCTCTCACTTATAATTTCGCCCGAAACGACTATCGGCACGGCGGGTGGGCAGCCAACCGTAACGGCGGCGAGCACTCTGCCGCGGCATTGCTCCGCGGGCAAGCTTTCGCACGAGGAAAGCACCGCCTCACGCGGGTGCATCGCGCGCGTGGGGAGCGACATTCGCGGCGGAAAAACAAATATTTCCGCGCGCTTCGGCAGCGCCAGAAGCACTGCGCGCAGGTTTGCCATCTCTTCTTCGCTTATTTCGGGCGTGAACATAAGCACGAGAAAATCGGGGTCGTAAAACTCGGGCACGAAATTGTGCGCCATAAGGTATCCCGCCATTTCCGCGCCGAGGTAGCCGTAAGCCTTCGTATTGAACGTAAGCTTCAGCGGCTCGCTGCCCGAAAAAGCGTAGCCGTGTGCGCGAAGCTCCTTTTTCAAAAGCTCCAGCCTGCGTGCAAAATCTGCAAGCTTTTGCCTGTAGCCGCAGGAAAGGTATTTATTGACCGAATCGAGCGAGGCAAGCAAAAGGTACGAGGGGCTTGTGGAGCCGAAAAGCGCAAGCGCGTTTTTTGCGTTTTGCGCAAGCTCTCGCGGCGCATCCTTCGCTATGTGCAAATATGCGCAGCCCGTGAGCGCAGGCAAGGTTTTGTGCGCAGAATCGCAGCACATATGCGCCCCAAGCTCTATGGGGTGCATGGGCTCGGGCAAAAAGCGCAGGTACGCGCCGTGTGCGTTATCTACAAGCAGAAGCACGCCCCTTTCGTGGCATACGCGAGCCACGCTCGCTATATCTGCCATATTCCCAAGGTAATCGGGCGAGGTAAGGTAAAGCGCCGTGGGCAAGCGCTCGGCTTTATCGAAATATCTCTGCACATCTGCAGCGGTTACGCGGCAGGAAAGGTAAGAGCCCTCACCCGTGAGCCACTCCACCTCTGCCCCCGTAAGCGCAAGCGCGCTTACAAAGGTTTTGTGCGCGTTGCGCCCCGCAAGCAAAAGCGGCTTTTCGCCGCGGCTCGCGGCGTACATGGAAGCAAGCCATACCATGGCGCGTATGGCGAGCGAAGAGCCCTCTGCGGAATAAAACGTATCCGCGCCGAAAAGCGCGCCTGCGTTTCTTTCGCTTTCCGCAATAATGCCGCTTGCCTCATAAAGGCTGTCTGCGCCGTCTATTTCCGTAAGGTCGTATTTTTCCGTTTGCCCCATGCCCTTATGCCCCGGCATATGCAGGCGTGTGGCGCCTTTTTTTGCGTAATTTTCCAGAAATTCGCAAATGGGAGTTTCCATTACTGTTCAAATTCCTTTGCTATAGCAAGCATTATAGCGCATTCCATGCGTTTTTTGAAGAGCTCACAGCCCTTTTTGTAAACGCCCGTAACAGCGCCCGTAGAGTGGTATGCGTTCGCCGCACAGCCGCCCGAGCAATAGAGCCTTGCCCAGCAATCGCGGCATTCGGGGCGCGCATATACGTTGCAGGCGGCAAACTCGCCCTGCGTTTCCGTGTTCGTAACGCCTTCGTAAATGTTTCCGAGCCTGAATTTTTCATCGCCTACGAACTGGTGGCAGGGGTAAAGGTCGCCCCAAGGGGTAACCGCCATATATTCTGTGCCGGAGCCGCAGCCCGAAATACGCTTATATATGCAGGGGCCGCCGGTAAGGTCGATCATGTAGTGGTAGAAGGTAAAGGGTCTGCCCTCGCGGTGGCGCTCCAGCATAAGCTCTGCGAGCTTTTCGTATTGGTCCTTTACAATTTCCATATCCTCATCTGTAAGCTCTGCGGGGTCGCCGGGGGCGCACACAACAGGCTCCATGCTCAGCTCCGTAAAGCCGAGGTCGAGCATCGTTTTGATATCCTCAAGAAAATCGGGGTTTGCGTGCGTAAAAGTACCCCTCATATAGTAGTTCTTGCCGCCGCGCGCTTCCACAAGCTTCTGGAATTTAGGCACGATCTTATCAAAGCTGCCCTTGCCCGCGTAGTCTACGCGGAAGCGGTCGTGTATTTCTTTTCTGCCGTCGAGGCTGAGCACCACGTTGCTCATTTCGCGGTTTGCAAAATCTATAACGTCATCGTCTATAAGCACGCCGTTTGTGGTAAGCGTGAAGCGGAAGTTTTTATTGTGTTCTTTTTCAATACTTCTTGCATATTCCACGAGTTTTTTGACAACGTCAAAATTCATAAGCGGCTCGCCGCCGAAGAAGTCAACCTCAAGGTTATGGCGTGTGCCCGAGTTTTCAATAAGGAAATCGAGCGCACGCTTGCCCACCTCAAAGCTCATAACAGCTCTGTCGCCGTGATATTTACCCTGGCTTGCAAAGCAGTAAGAGCAGTTAAGGTTGCAGGTGTGCGCAATGTGAAGGCAGAGCGCCTTTACAACGCCCGCAGTTTTTTCCTTGAGCTTGCCCGCCATGGGCTCGAACGTATCGGGCGAAAAGAGCTTGCCCGCATCCTTAAGCCACACGACCTGGTCGTAGCATTCTTCAATATCTGCCGCAGTAATATCTTCGCCGTTTATATATCTTTCCCCGACGGTTTTTATAATTTCCTGGCGCGTATGCGTTTCGAAAAGCCCGA
>JAFTNI010000144.1 GCA_017451975.1 Clostridia bacterium | reverse complement strand
TTGTCCAGTAAGTTCTGAACTCAGAAGAACCGTCAAGTCGAGCTGCTTCAAGAACTGCCACGGAAATGTTACCTTCCATAAATGTCTGCATAAGGAACATACCGAGTGTTGCACCCCAAGCGGGAATGATGATTGCCCAATATGTATCTACCCAACCGAGCGTGCTCATCGTCATGAAGTTAACGATAGCGGAAACCGTGGGGTGGAACATAAGGGAGAGTCTTACAAGAGAAGACATTGTTTTTCTGCCGGGGAAGTTGATTTTGGAAATAGCGTATGCTGCAAGAGAACCGCAAACCAAGTTACCGAATGTACCTGCAACAGAGATGAACACTGTGTTGAAGATATATCTGGAGAAAGGAATCCAAGAGGTCTGAAGTGTCTTGAACATCATTGTGAAGTTCGAGAACGTAGGGTTAACTACGTAGAACTGAGGGGGGTACATCCAAAGCTCATCAAGGGGCTTGAGAGACTGGATGATTGCGTAATACATCGGCAAGAACATGAATACGCCAAGTATAACAAGGAAAAATGTGATACCAAAGTCGCCGCCCGCGGAACGGTTAAGAACGACCTTGTGACCTCTAACTCTTAATTTTTTAGACATATCACTGACCTACCTTTGCAAGAAGTTTCTTAACGAGCATGTTAGAACCTACCATCATCGCGAAGAGGATAGTTGCTATTGCAGATGCGTAACCAACTTCGAAACGAGCGCCGCCGTAGTCACCGAGGTGGTGAACTATCGTCCATGCACAGTAGTCAACAGAGGGGTTACCTGCAAGGCTGTCAACAACCGCACCGAAACCGAATGCACTTGTGATAGCAAGGATAGCACCGAACAAGAGCTGAGATTTCATGTTCGGAAGTGTTACATACCAGAGTTCCTGCCAACGGTTCTTGATACCGTCAACAGCTGCAGCTTCGAACTGCGCTTTGTCGATTGTCTGAAGACCACCGATGAAGGAGAGGAACGAAGTACCAAGGCTCGACCAGAGAGCAACTACGATACAAAGAGGCATAACGTATTCTGCATTCTGGAAGAACTGGATGGGTTCCTGAATAAGACCAAGTCTCATAAGAATAGAGTTAACATAACCGTAAGAGTCACCGCTGAATGCAACGCCCCAAATCATGTTAACACCGCCGGAAATGGAAGGTGCATAGAAAATAAGTGTTACAACAGAACGGATCTTCGGGGGAATTTCGTTGATAAACCAAGCAACGAGAAGGGAGAGCAAGTAGGATACGGGACCGATGATAACAGCGAAAATAAGTGTATTCTGCACTGCTGTCAAGAAGATATCGTCATCAAGGAAAAGTCTGATGTAGTTATCAAGACCGCACCACTGCATGGGTTCGATAAGGTTGAATATTGTGAAGCTATAGAAAATTGAAAGAATAACCGGCAAGATAGTGAATGTGAAGAATATGAGGAAGAAGGGCGCACACATAATGTAAGCTATGTAGTTGCGTTTCATCTCTTTCCAGATCCACTGCGCTTTAGTCATGTCTTTTCTGGCAGCGGGCTTCTTGGCAGCCGTGGGGGCTGCCGCCGCTGTCGAAACTTTTTTTGTTTCAGACATAGTAGCTTTTCTCCTTTACATTAGGTTTTTAATAGAATCAGAATTTGTTTTAAGCGTTAGCGTTTTGGAAGTCGGAGTACCAAGAGTACTTGAAGTAATCCTGGAATCTGCTTTCTGCCGGAATGTAGAATTCACGGTTAAGCTCTTCACGTTTTCTTTCAAATTCTTTGTCGATAAGTTCGATATAGCCGAGAAGTTCATCGCTGGGGGATGCTTTGTCGTTGTATGCTGCGAGGAATGCAAAGTTTACATAACGGGAGATAATGTAGCTACCGGGCATATCCGGAACACCAACGAGGTTGGGGAATATTTCGTTCATGATGATCTTGCTTTCGCGTGCAGACCAGTCCATTTCGAGGTATGCTTCAACGTTTGCTGTGTTGTACTTAGCAGCGTTACCGATAACCGCGATAAGTTCGTTAGCGTAGGAGGACTGGATATTGTCTCTCGTCCACCATTCGATAAATCTGAAGGAAGATTCTGCTGTGCCGCGTGTAAGCGCGTCTTTCATGATGATAAGAGATGTAACTGCAAGAACGTTAGATGCGTTAACTGTGCCGTCGTCTCTTACTGTGCCGGGAACGTTAGCAAAGCTCCAAAGGCCTTTAAGTTCCGTAGCAAATGCTGTAAACTGGTTGTAGAAGCTTACGAGGTCGGAAATAATAATGGGTGCTTCACCTGTTCTGAAGCGGTTTGTTGCGTCGATTGTCATAGGCAACGTATAGAGTGTAAAGAACTCTGTCATCGTTGTAAATGCATCGAGCTGAACGTCTTCACCGTATGCGATATGTTCGCCATCGTCTTTATAAATGTCTGCACCGCTCTGCAAAATGAACATATCAAGGGATTTTGTCATACCGAGAGTATAGTTTTTAGACTGGAGTCTGGGGATAATGGAGCGGAATTCATCCCATGTTTTAGGAATAGAAATGCCGAGTTCAGCGAATACGTCTGTACGGTAGAACATAGCGCTGTAGCTCATCGTGTGAGGAATACCGTAAACCTTCAAGTCACCGTTTCCTCTTGTTCTTGTGCCATCAGCACTGTCCATAGCGACTGTTACAGGGCGCATTGCTTCAATAAGGAATCTGGAAGAAACTTCATCAAAATCCTCTTTTGTAACGCCTTCGATGTCGTTAATAGCAACGAGCGCGCCACGAACTGCGTAGTTGATAACAGTGTTTTCACCGCTACCCATCATAACGTCGGGGCCCTGGCCTGCAAGAGTAGCAGGAAGAAGTGTTGCAGCTGCAACGAGTTTAAGGTTAACTGCGATATTGGGGTAGCTCTTGGAGAAGTCGTCTTTTACAAGGTTACGGATGATCTGTGTATATTCACGGGATACAACCGTCCAAACGTCGATTTTAACTGCATCTGCGTTAGCATCGGATGTAAAGGAGTCATCATCTTTAATAAAGCTATAGAAGAAGGACTGAACTTCAAACCACATATCCTGCCAGAAAGTAGCTTCTGCCTTCGCATTTTCGGGAAGGGCCGCATTCACGGGAGCAACTATCATATAGTCGAGGATAAGGGACTGTTTCTGAATGTTGTTGATCCATGTACCGAGAGTACCGATATTGGATTTAAGAGCCGAGAAGTTCTTTGCAATCTGACCTTCACTGTCTTTTGCCATTTTTTCAAGAATACGGGCAATATTTTCAAGTGTAGCCGTGTTCGAGCTCGTTACACCGGAAAGGTTGCGGAATTCTTCGGAAATAGCATAAAGTTCATCTGCAAGTTCACCCATTTTTTCAATTTCTTTGGGGATACGGGAGTAGAATTTGTAGCTTGTGTAAGCATCGGGGTTAGGACCTGTGATCTGAAGGATTTTAAGGTAAACATCGTTGATACCCGTAAGTGTTTCACGAACACGTTTAATTATATCACCGAGGTGGCCGAGGGTTGCTTCAAGACCGATTGTGTGTTTACCTTCCGTAAGATAAACTTCAAATGCTACGTAATTGCCGTTAGCATCTTTTGTGCCATCATTGATAGCGTTGAGCTGCCATGCATTTTCATACATGAATTCGATGTAGTTGGCTTCTTCAAAAGGAATTTCGCCGTCTACTGTAAGTTTTCTGGAAACAAAGATACCTTCGTTAAAGTTCTGGGAGAAACGGAAGTAAATTGTGTAAAGACCTGCTTCTTTAACGTCAACATCCCATTCTGCCCACTGGCCAACCGTTGCCCAGTTGGTACCGCCGAGAGTGTTAACGAGCGTAGAAGCCGCACTCATAGGGGTATTAATGGAAGAAGTTCTGTCGGATGTAGGGTAAAGAGTTCTGTCAGATGTAGCAGAGGGGTTTTCTGCTTCAACGCGGATAATTGTTTTGTCGCTTGCTGCGGGTCTTGTAGCGCCTTCAGCTTCGAGTCTTGCAATATAATCTGCGTATTTTTCAACTTTTGCGGGGGCACGGAGTTCCATGCTTGCAATAACCATAGGTTCTCTCTGTGCTTCAAGAGAGATTGTGTGTGTACCTGCTTCGAGGTAGAAAAGGAATTCGCCGCTGTAGTAACCTGTAGCGTCGTCGAGAGTGTACTTTGTCCATTCAGGCTTCTGTGCCTTGGAAGGTCTGCTTTCGTTACCGTTTTCGTCTGTTTCGAATACGATATTGCCGTTTTCATCTCTCTTATATTCGTCAACCCAGATTTTGGAGAGTGCGAGGTTTCTGAGTTCACTGTAGAGGATTTCGCCGTCTACACGGAGCGTTCTTTCGATGTTAGCGGATTTAGCTTCTGTGGGATAGTAAAGCATATCCAAAGCATAAAGTCCGTCTTCAGGAACTTCGAACGTCCATTCCGTCGTACCGATGTCGGGTGTGCTGTATGCTGTGCCTTCTTTGTTTGCACAAGCCGCAAGAATTTTCTTTGTGTTTTCGATCTTGAGCTTGTCGCTTTCACTCTTGGATTCTTTTCCTTCGAGTTCAGCAAGCATTGCCTGCATTTCAGCTACGCTACCTATGGGGTATTCCGTATCTATTGCGGAAAAACCTTCGGGGTATGTAAACACGCCTGCCGTCGTGTTGATAGCAATAGGAGCGCCGCTATATTTTTTCTCGCCTTCAACAAGCCAGTAGTACTCGCTCCAAGTTGCATCGTTAAGCTGTTCGAGTGCTTCATCAAAGTTTGATGAGCTTGACGAGGAAGAAAGTGTGGATGTGGAAGTTGCCGCGGACACAGAAGATGTGTAACCGGCAACCATAACAAACGCAAGGAATCCCGCCAAGACTTTCTTAAGTTTAAATAATTTCATATGCTTTCCTCCGAAACCTGCGTAGCGCTTCCTTTTAAAAAATATTAAAAATGCGCGCTCGCAAAAAGCAAATTTATATGCATATATAATATCACATAGAAAACTTCAAAGTCAAGCGCCGTAAGGGGTAAAAAAATCAACTTCTGCCCCCCGTTTTTTCCTAATAATTAATTATTGAAATATTCGCGACATTTTTTGTTTTTTTGGCGTTCACAGCAGGTTTAAAGTTTGTTCACAAACATTTTCGTCGTTTTGATTATTTATTGTATTTTTTTAATTCAGATTTTTATTGTTTTTTGACTTAAATGTAATTTTTCATAATTGTCAAGATAGAAAAAATTTTTTTCAAAAAAACTTTCAAAAAATTTTTTGCCTTTTTTTCATAGCAAAAACATCAAAAAAGCCCCGGATTTTTGTGAAACTCTCACAAAAATTCGGGGCGGTTTTTGAACTTTTAGTTATTTTAACAAATATTTTTTCGACTTTTTTTACAAGTCTGTTTTTTTAACTTTTTTTTAATTTTTGAACGAATTTTGAACAAGTTTTATTAAAATGGCTTCAAAATGGGCTTTTCGTTCATTTCGGTGCTGCTTCAGCGTATAAATCCGCCGAAAATCACTCCGTCATCGTCGTAAAAAACGGCAGATTGCCCGGGAGTGATAGCTCTCACGGGCTCATCTGTAAGCACGCGGGCGCCATCTCCGTCAAAATATACGGTGCATGGCACAGGTGGTGCGGCGTAGCGTATTTTCACGAGCATTCTGGCGCTCTGCCCGTGCCCGTATTCCCGCTTCTGGAAAACGAGGTCGTCTGCACGGAATTCGCGCGTGAAGAGGTCGCATTCGTCGCCAAGCGTCACGGTGTTCTTATCGGGGTCAATAGCCGTTACAAAAACGTGTTTGCCCAGCGAAATGCCAAGCCCCTTGCGCTGCCCTATAGTGTAGCGCACAACGCCCTTGTGCTTGCCAAGCACCCTTCCCTCTTTATCCGTAAACTCGCCTTCGGGTATTTTTTTGCCGAGGTATTCCTCTATAAAAGCCGTATGGTCATTAGACGGTATAAAGCAGATTTCCTGGCTTTCCTTGAGCTCTGCGGAAGGGAGCGCCATTTCCTTGGAAATTTGCTTTACTTCTGTTTTAACGTCGTCTGCAAGCGGGAAAAAGAGCATGGAAAGCTCCTCTTGCGAAAGGCGCCAAAGAACGTAGCTCTGGTCCTTGCGCGCGTCCTTTCCGCGCGCTATGTAGAAGCGCCCGCTTTCCTCGCTTTTCATAACCTTTGCATAATGCCCCGTACAAATTTTATCTATACCGAGCGAGCGCGCACATTCGCAAAGCTTTTTGAATTTCACTTCCCTGTTGCATACGATGCAAGGGTTGGGCGTGCGCGCGCGCGAATATTCCGAAACGAAATTTTCTACCACTATGCTTTCGAAAGCCTCGCGGCAATCCACAACGTGCAGCTCCACACCAAGCGCATCTGCCGCGCGCTTGGCCGCGGCAATATCGGTGTGCTCGCTCATTTTAAGTATAGCGCCCACGGGCTCGTAGCCGAGCGAGCGCAGTTTAACGACGGCATAGGTGCTGTCTATGCCGCCGCTCATTCCCAAAAGAATTTTTTTATTTTCCATATCCGCCTCTGTCAATGGTCGTGCAGGTGGCACGCGGCGCAATCGCCCGTGCAACCGGGAATTTCTTTTTCTATACCGTTTTTCTTATAGTAATCGGCAACAGCGCTTTTAACCGCTTCCTCTGCAAGCACAGAGCAGTGTATCTTCGCAGGGGGCAGGCCGTCGAGCGCCTCTACCACGGCTTTGTTCGTAAGCAAGAGCGCTTCTTCCACCGTCTTGCCCTTTATCATTTCCGTTGCCATAGAAGATGTTGCCACAGCCGCGCCACAGCCGAACGTTTTGAATTTTACGTCAACTATAACGCCTTCCTCTATTTTAAGAAACATCTTCATAATATCGCCGCATTTAGCGTTGCCCACTTCGCCAACGCCGCTTGCGTTTTCTATTTCACCCACATTGCGCGGGTTAGAAAAATGGTCCATAACCTTTTCGCTGTACATAATTTCATCTCCTTTATTTTATTCATTCCAAAGCGGGCTCATCGCACGCAGGCGTGCCACAATACCCGTAAGCTTTTCTATAATATAATCAACGTCTTCCTCCGTGTTGCCGTGTGAAAGCGTAAGGCGTACAGAGCCGTGCGCCACCTCGTGCGGAAGACCGATGGCAAGCAATACGTGTGAAGGGTCGAGCGAGTTAGAGGAGCAAGCCGAGCCCGTGGAGCAGCATATGCCCGCCATGTCCATAAGCAGCAGAATGCTTTCGCCCTCTATGCACTCGAAAGATATATTCACGTTTCCGGGCAGTCTTTCCGTGCGCGAGCCGTTGAGGCGCGAGCGCGGAATTTTCGTAAGCTCGTCTATAAGCCTGTCGCGCATTTTTGCTATACGCCCGTTATCGTCAAGCCTTTCATATGCTATTTCAAGCGCTTTTGCAAAAGCCGCAATATACGGCAGGTTTTCCGTGCCGCCGCGCCTTCCCCTTTCCTGGCCGCCGCCCTCTATAAGATTTTTAATTCTCGTTCCTTTTTTTATATAGAGCAAGCCTATTCCCTTCGGCGCACCTATTTTGTGGCCCGAAGCCGTGAGCAAATCTACGCCGAGCTCGTGCAGTGATATCGGCACAGAGCCTACCGCCTGCACGGCATCTGTCATGCATAGCACGCCGCGCTTGCGGCATACATCTGCTATTTCGCGTATGGGCATAACAGTGCCTATTTCGTTATTCGCGTACATCACGGAAACAAGCACGGTATCCTCGCAAATTGCGGCATCCACTTTTTCGGGGCTTACTCTTCCCTCTTCATCAACCTCGAGGTACGTTACACGGAAGCCCTCTTTTTCGAGCGCGCGGCAGGTGTTAAGCACGGCGGGGTGCTCTACCTTGGTTGTAATTATGTGTTTCCCATTGCGCGCATTTGCGTATGCAGCACCGCGAATGGCGTGGTTATCTGCCTCTGTACCGCACGAGGTAAATAAAAGCTCGCCCGCTTCGCAGCCGAGCAACCCCGCGATTTTTTCGCGGTAGGCGACAAGCGCCGCTTTTGCTTCTTCGCCCTTTCCGTGAATGCTGGAGGGGTTGCCCCATTTTTCCGTAAGGTACGGCATCATTTCTGCTATCGCTTCGGGAAGCGGCGCCGTAGTTGCCGCATTATCCGCATATACAAATCTTTTTTCCATATAACATCACCTCTTTGTGTGGCAAAATTTTATTTTATAAACTTTTCCGCCTCTGCAACCGCAAGCGCGTCGCAGCGCTCGTTGTATGCGTGCCCGTTATGGCCGCGTACCCAAATGAACTTGAGCGTGTGGCGTGCGGAAACCTCTATGTACTTCTGCCAAAGGTCAACGTTAAGCACGGGTTTCTTATCGCTCTTTTTCCAGTTGTTTTTTATCCACGAGCGAAGCCAGCCTTCGTTTATCGCGGAAACAACGTATTTTGAATCGGAGCAGATTTCAACCTCGCACGGCTCCTTGAGCGCCGAAAGCCCCGCTATAACCGCGGAAAGCTCCATGCGGTTGTTCGTGGTTTCCGCCTCGCCGCCCGAAAGCACCTTTTCGTGCTCACCGAAAACGAGAATGCAGCCGTATCCGCCCGCGCCGGGGTTGCCTTTGCAAGCACCGTCGGTATACATATAAACCTTTTTCATAATATCTCCGTATACCCTACTTGAATTGTAGCATATAAAATCTACTTTTTCAATAGGTTTGTCAAAATTTTTTGAATTTATTTTTTATTATTTTCGGGAAGCACGCCCTTTATGCGCTCCCAATATGCTTTAGCCGCCTGCTCATTCTTGTTTTCGCCAAAGCGGTAGTAGCAAGCATCGGCAATGTCATTCGGCAGGTATTGCTGTTTGACGTAATGGTTGGGGTAATCGTGCGGATATTTATAATTCTGCCCCTTTTGCGCGCTGTTAATACCGTCGAAGTGAACATTTTGCAGGCAGCGCGGCGGTGCCATACCCTTGCCCGCGGCAACGTCTGCCGCCGCCGCGTGGTACGCCATATATGAAGCGTTCGATTTCGGCGCGGTTGCAAGCGCTACAGTGGCGTGGGCAAGCGGCACGGCGGCTTCGGGAAGCCCCAGTTCCTTTGCGCTTTCCACGCAAGCGCGCGTGAGTATTGCCCCTTGCGGGTAAGCAAGGCCCACATCCTCGCTCGCTATAACCTGTAAGCGGCGGCAAGCAGAAATAAGGTCGCCCCCCGCAAGAAGCTTCGCAAGGTAGAATACCGCCGCATCGGGGTCGGACCCGCGAATGGATTTCTGCAAAGCGGAAAGCAGATCGTAGTGCCCGTCGCCCGCTTTATCAAAGCCCGTCATGCCCATAACCTCGGGCAAAAATACTTTAATATCCTCAAGCGTTATTTTTTCCTCGGCAAGGCTTGCCACGTTTTCGAAAAGATTGATGGCGCGCCTTGCATCGCCCGCTGCGGAAAGCGCTATGCTCCGCACGGCGGCGGGCTCTATCTCTATTTTCCGCATGGTTTCATTTTCCCAGAATTCCTTTGCGTGAAGCACGGCCTTCTCAAGCTCGGAAAGCTCTATGGGCTTGAATTCGAAAACGGCAGAGCGGGAAATAATAGCCGGGTAAACGTAAAAATACGGGTTTTCCGTCGTGGAGGCTATGAGCGTTATGCGCCCGTCTTCTATAAATTCAAGCAGCGATTGCTGCTGTTTTTTGTTGAAATACTGAATTTCATCGAGGTAAAGAAGCACGCCGTCGCTGCCCAGGAAAGTGTTTGTCTGCGCAATGATATCCTTGATATCGGAAATTCCCGCGCTGGTGGCGTTTAGCTTATAAAGCGTTTTGCCCGAAGCCTTCGCAAGTATATTCGCGCTCGTGGTTTTTCCCGTACCCGAAGGGCCGTAGAAAATCATATTGGGTATATGCCCCGTTTTTATCATACGCGCAAAAATTCCGTTTTCTCCGAAAAGCTTTGCTTCGCCGTAAACGTGCGCAAAGCTTTCGGGGCGCATTCTGTCTGCCAAAGGTCCTGTTATCATAATTTTTCCTTTCCGGGGAAGCTTCCGCCGCGGCCCTTATCTTTCATGTAAATGTCAATGCAAAGGTTCATTTCCTTTTCGCAGAAACCGTATTCTATCTGCGTTTGAACGAAGTGCTCCCTCTGCTCGGGCAGCACCTCATCGATATCGTCTGCTATTATGTAATATTTTATTTCGGGGTGCGTATCGAGGTAAAGCTTTATTTCGTCGCCGCGCTTGCCGCCCACGGCAGAAAGATCTTCCGTTTTGCCGAGAATTTCAATTCCCTTGCGCAAGCCGCCCGAAATAAGACATTCCTTATAATTTCCGTATTTTCTCCACGTGCTTGTAACCACTATATCGTAGTGGCAGCGCTCGCAAAATTCCGAAACCCATTGCACCGCCTGAAAATGGTTTACCTTGCCGTCCTCAGGGTAGCCGAACGAGCGCTTCGTGCCCCTTTCGTTCCACATGGATATATTCACCACGCCGTCGTAATCGAGAAACAGTACGCGTGAATTCATTTCAGCTTGCACCCGAAATTATTAAATGGGCATTCGCTGCACTTCGGCGAGCGCGCGGGGCAAATATCGCGCCCGAAAAGCACTATGCGGTGGCAAAAATCCGATTGCTCCTCGCCCGGCAAAAGCTTCGCAAGCGTAAATTCCACCTTTTTCGGGTCTGTGCTTTCGCAAAGACCCCAGCGGTTGGAAATGCGTATGCAGTGCGTATCGGCAACTATGGCGGGCTTACGGAAAATATCGCCCAGAATAAGGTTGGCTATCTTGCGCCCCACGCCAGGGAGCGTGAGAAGGTCTTCCATATTATCGGGCACCTTACCGCCGAATTTTTCCACTATGATTTTGGAAAAATCGACGATATTCGCCGCCTTCACCTTGTAAACACCGCAGGAAAAAACAAGCTTTTCCACGCTTCCGTATTCCGCCGCCGCCATAGCGTAAACATCGGGGTATTCCCTGAATAAATCGCGGCATACAACGTTTACGCGCGCGTCTGTGCACTGTGCCGAAAGGCGCCCCATAACGAGCAGGCGCCAAGGGTCGCCGCCGTATTCAAGCGCGCAGGTTGCATCGGGGTAAAGTGCCTTCAGGCCGTCTGCCGCTATGCGTGCGCGTTCTTTTTTCTTTTTCTCTGTCATATCAATACTCCGCAATATCACATATATCTATGCCAAGCTTCTTTAACATACGCACGAACAGCGAAACGGGTAAGCCCACTATATTGTAGAAATCCCCTTCTATTCGCTCTGCAAACGAAGCACCTGCGAGCTGTATTGCATACGAGCCCGCCTTTCCGCGCGGCTCGCCGCTTTCAACGTATTTCCATATCTCACGTTCGCTTATCTCGCGGAATTTTACGTCGGTGCGCTCAGCCCCCGCTTCGCACACGTCGCCGTGCCAAAGCGCAAGGCCCGAATAAACGCTGTGCCATGAATCGGAAAGCACACCTAGCGTAAGCGCGGCGTGAACATCGTCGGGCGGCTTGCCTATTATCATACCGTCGTAGCAAACCACCGTGTCGCAGCCTATAATAACCGTGTGCGAAAGGTCCTCGCCCCGCGCCTCAAGTCTATCCTTCACTTCCTTTGCCTTCATCAAAGCAAGCTCGGTTACGTATTTTCCGGGCGCGGTTTCCATATCTATGTTTTCCTCCGCCTCAGAGGGTATTACCTCAAAGCGAAGCTTAAGCATTTCCAAAATCTCTTTTCTGCGCGGCGACGCAGAAGCAAGAATTATTCTGTCTACCATAAAAACCTCTTATATTCTTTTGAACTTACCGGCAGGCGCGCTTTTTTTCTTCGCCGCTTCTATAACGCCGTCTACCTCGTTTTTCTTTTCATCTGTAAAAACAAAGTGCGAAAAAAGCCCCTGCATATCCCTATCCAGCATATATATCGGCACGCTGTTGAAAATTACGTTTCTGTGCCCTGCCTCGCGCGCTATGGGGAAAACGGTATCTGTTCTGTCGCGAAGGTAGCTGAACTTTTTCATATCGCAAATCTTGCATTTTTCGCGCGCAAGCGTGCTGCCGTTCATATCGCGTATAATGCATTTTTCAAGCGTCATAACGGGTATTTTGCCGTAAACCACTGCTCCGCGCGCAATGCCGGCGCCGATGTGCGCCGCCTTCTTTGCAGGCACCTCGGGCGAAAATATAACCGATTCAAAGCCGAGCTTTTCGTAAACCGCGGCGGAATATTCGTTCCATATATTAAGGCGCAGGTCGCCGCAGAGCGAAAAACCGTATTCCTTCGCCATTTCCGCTTGCCAAAGGTTGCACACAAGCGCTTTCTTCGCGCCCATTTCTGCGCATTTCTTCGCTTTTTCGCGCACAGTGCCAAGCTCTTCGTCAAACGCCACGGGCGGGAAAGCTATATGCACGTTTTCGCGCCCCGCAAGCCCGCAGGCAAGGTATTCGTCAAGCGGCAGAAAGATTTCGTCGAAATATTCAAGTGCCTTTTCCGTAACGGATGACGCATACACAAAATACGCACTTTTTTTCTTGCTTACCGCCTTTTTGAAGGTATCTTTACTATATATTGGATGAATTTCCGCTTTTTCTGCTTCAAGTGCCGCCGTAAGCTTTTCGCAAAGCGCGCGGCGCGCGGCATTGAGCGCGGAAATGGGAATGATAACGCTTCCCCGCACGTCGGCTTCTATTTCGCCTGCTTCGAAAATGCTTGCGCCGAGCTTGGAAAGGCTTTCGCAAACACGGGCAGAGGTAAGCGGCGCGTTTTCCGCCGCCTGCACGGCTTCGCCCGCGACCTCGGCTTCAAAAGCCTCACCGCCCCTATACGCTTTTCCGCGCAAAACAAGGGGCTCGCCCGCCGCAAGCTTTGCGGAAATATCCAGCTTCAGCTTGCGCGGCTTGAGCTTCAGCGCCTGGGCGCTTTTGGTTTCGTTTTTATCCGCCTGCGTTCGCACGCCCAGCATGGCGCGCGATATATTCTTTTCAAAATATCCCGCCGTGAAGCCCGAGCGTGAAAAGAGCGATGCTAAATATTCCATTTCCTCTTTTTCCGCATTTCTGCCCTCATCGAGAAGCTTGCGGTAAACGGAAATAACGCCCGCCACGTATTCAGGGCTTTTCAGCCTGCCCTCTATTTTAAGTGATGCGACGCCCAGCGGCAAAATGTCGGTTATATGCCCCGCGAGCGAAAGGTCGCGCAAGGAAAGCGGATATTCACAATTTTTACATTTATATGGCAAGCGGCAGGGCTGGGCGCATTCGCCTCGGTTGCCGCTTCGCCCGCCTATAACAGAGCTCATAAGGCACGCGCCCGAGTGGCTTACGCAAAGCGCGCCGTGCACGAAAATTTCCGTTTCTATAGGCGAGCTTTCGCAAAGCAGGCGAAGGCTCGCGAGCGTGATTTCACGCGCAGCCACCATGCGTGAAAAGCCGAGGCGCGCAAGTATTTTTGCGTTTTCAGTGTTTTCGCCGCAGCACTGCGTGCTTGCGTGAAGCTCCGCTTCGGGAAAGTATTTTTTTATAAGCGCGGCAAGCCCAAGGTCTGCCGTTATAATAGCATCTGCCCCGGCGTTCAGCACCGTTTCGGCATCGCGCAGAGCCGCCCACAGCTCGCCCTCGTAAAGCTGCGTATTCATAGTGATATTCGATTTAACGCCCAGCAGCTTCAGGCGCTTTATCGCTTCCGTTATTTCCTCTTCAGAAAAGTTTTCGGCGCTTGCGCGCGCATTGAAGTTTTTTGCGCCGAAATAAACCGCATCTGCCCCCGCACACACAGCTGCCTCCAGCGCGCGCATGGAGCCCGCCGGCGCCAAAAGCTCGGGAAGCTTTATTTTAGTTTCCATAATGTCCGTTCTGCATTTCCGAAAGCTTCATTTTCATTTTGAAGTTTTCGTCGAGAAGTTCAAGCGCATAAAGAAGCGCCGCGTCTGTTTTCGTTATACCGCTTCCGGAAAGCGAAAGCGTATTAACCTTCTGAGAAAGGAAGGAAGCAAGCTTTTTCACATAGTTTTCATCTTCGTCTGTAACGATGGCAATTCTGCTGCCCGCAATATCAAGGCTTATTTTTTTCTTTACTTTTTCCATAAAATATTGTACACTCCTTCTGATAATTTTTCGCAAAAAGCATTGAATTTGAAATTCATACACGATATAATTAATAATGATAATACATTTTGCGGCGATTTTTTGAATTAAACCGTAATAATATTACTACAGTAATACTATTATACATAGAAATGTCAAATAAAGCAAATAGTTTTTTGTCGAAATAGAAAAAATCGCCCTTGAAAGGACAAAATTTTTATGAAAAAAATAATTCTTTGCAAATTCGGTGAAATCGCGCTCAAGGGCGCGAACCGCGCATACTTTGAAAAGCTTCTTAAGGTAGAGCTCAAAAAACGCCTTCGCGCATTCGGCAAGTTCAAAATCTATTCCGCGCAGAGCACGGTTTACATAGAGCCGCTTGAGGAAGAATGCGATATGGACGCCGCTTTCGGCGCGGCAAAAAACACCTTCGGCGTTTCCGCCGTACAGATGGCGCTGGAAGCCCCCAAGGATATGGATGCTATAATCGAAGCTGTAAAAACAGATTTCATGCCCTATATAGAGGGCGCAAAAACCTTCAAGGTTGAAGCAAAGCGCTCCGATAAAAAGTTTCCGCTTGAATCGCCCGAAATCTGCAAGCTCGCAGGCGGCGCTATACTCGAAGCCTGCCGCGGCAAAATGAAGGTAGACGTTCACAACCCCGAGGTAACCGTGCGCGTTGAAATACGCGATTACGCGGCTTATATATGCGCAGGCCAGGTGCGCGCCATCGGCGGTATGCCCCAGGGCTCCAACGGCAAGGGCCTTTTGCTTCTTTCCGGCGGTATAGACAGCCCCGTTGCAGGCTACCTTATGGCTAAGCGTGGCGTAAAAATAGAAAGCCTCCACTTTGAAAGCTTCCCCTATACGAGCGAGCGCGCAAAGGAAAAGGTTCTTGACCTTGCAAACAAGGTTGCCTCCTACGCGGGCGAAATGAACGTTCACATCATTTCTCTTACACATATTCAGGAGGTTCTGCGCGATACCATTGATGAAGATTACTTCACGCTCGTGCTCCGCCGCTTTATGATGCGCCTTGCAATGAAGGTTGCGCGCAAATATTGGTGCGACGCCGTTATAACGGGCGAAAGCATAGGTCAGGTTGCAAGCCAGACAATGCAGGCGCTTGTGGTTACGGATATTATAGCGGATATGCCCGTTTTCCGCCCGCTTATAGGCAACGATAAAGAGGATATCATCAAAATCGCGCGCGAAATAGACACGTTCGAAACCTCTATTCTTCCCTATGAGGATTGCTGCACGGTGTTCACGCCCCGCCACCCCAGAACACGCCCCGAGCTTGCTAAGGTAGAGGCGCAGGAAGCGCTTCTCGACGTAGATGCGCTCGTGGAAGAAGCGTTTGAAACGCTGGATACCGTGGTTGTAACGGGAATTGAATAAAATCCATATAATTTCAGTTGTGTATTTATAATATAAAATTTCATAAATTATTGACATTTTTCGTCAAATGTGATATCCTAAAAATGGCAGAATATTTTTCGGAGGTGAACCCATGCCAAATTCCTCGGAAACCCGCACCATTCTCTTCACTTCTTGCAAAGGCGGTGTGGGTAAATCCACCGTTTGCGCCAACCTCGCTATGGCAATGGCGGCGCTGGGGCAGAAAATTTTACTTATAGATTGCGATTTCGGCAACAGATGCCTTGATATAATCATGGGTCTTTCAGACGATGCGGTTTACGATATAGGCGATGCCGTTCTGGGCAGAGTAAGCGCCGAAGATGCCGTGATAAAAGATAGCCGCAGCAGCGGCATACATTTCATCGCCGCACCGTATAATTTTGAAAACAAGCTTAATAAAGCGGCTTTTACCGAAACGGTAAAAAGCCTCGCCGCATCTGGCAATTACAACTACATTTTCATCGATACCCCCGGCGGTATAGGCGAACCGCTTGAGTTCGCCGCGGGCGTTGCAGATATTGCATATATTATAGTAGCCCCCACCACTACGGCGATACGCGCGGCAGAGCGCACGGCTGTTTTCCTTGCGGAAAAGGGCGTGCCGCGCCAAAGGCTTATTGTAAATAAGCTTTCGGGCCGTTCTATAAAAAAAGCAAAGGAAGAGGTTCTTTCTTTCATAGACGAAACCTCCGTAAAGCTCATCGGCGTAGTGCCATACGATACGGAAATTATAAGCGCGGGCAACGCAGGCAAGCTTGTTAACGAAATTCTCAGCGGCAACGTTTCGCACGCGTTTGAAAACATCGCGCAAAGAACAATGGGCAAAAATTGCCCTCTCTTCCAAAACATCAAAAAATTAAAAAAACTTAGATAAGGAGCTTCAACATGGAAATAGCATTGCTGGCAAACGATTCAAAAAAAGAACTTATGGTGCAGTTCTGCATTGCCTATTGCGGAATTCTGGCAAAGCATAAGCTCTGCGCCACGAAATCCACAGGCTCTATGATATACGAAGCCACGGGGCTTCGCGTAGAACAAC
>JAFTNI010000143.1 GCA_017451975.1 Clostridia bacterium | reverse complement strand
GGCGTGCCGGCAGAAACGAAATTCTCTATATAAAGCACGTTTTTATCCACGTCTTTATAGCGAACGCCAACGTCATACATTATTCTCTGCTGAACTATTGTGGATTTTTGCTTGGTAGTTGTATCGGAGCCGTCAACAGGCTGTTTTTCTGCCGTACCGAAGCGTGCCGCACCGCAGGAAATAGCCATTGTGGGGCGGTATTTTATAATCTTTTCGGCGTATTCGGGCAAATATTTTTTGAGCCCCTCTTCTACCATGGGCATTTCGGAAGAGCCGCCCGTGATAACTATGTATTCGGGCTTGTTGTTGGGGTAATCTGCAATAATCTCTTTTGTGAGGTTGATTGTTCTCATAAGCAGAGCTTTTGTTTTTTCTTCAAACTCTTCCCTTGTAACCTCTATTTCAAGCGCTTCATCCTCGTGAATAATTTCGGGGTATGTGATATCGTGTGTAGACAAATCGATCTTCGTTTTTTCAGATTCTCTGTCTCTGAGGTTGCCGAGCTCGCGTTTTGTAAGCTCTTCGCCCATAAGCTCATCGTCAACCTTGGATTTAAGAAGCTCAAACATAATTTTATCGAAATCTACGCCGCCAACGTCGCCAAGACCGCGGTGGTTGATTATATCGTAATAATATTTGTCGCCGTTTGCGTTAACTCTGCCCTTCGGGTATGCCGCCACGAGAGCGAGGTCAAAAGTACCGCCGCCGAGGTCGTATGTAAGCACGGTTGTTTCCTTATCTGTTTTTCCGTGCATTGCAAGGTAGTCGAGCGCTGCTGCCGCAGGCTCGGAAATCGTGCCGTAAACCTTTACCTTTGTGCCGTCCTCAAGCGTTGCTTTTTCCGCAAGCTCTATAAGTCTCTGGCGCTGAGCAAAAGTATATGTAGCGGGGTAAGAAAGCGAAATAAGATTCGTGGTTTTTCTGAAGTCTGCGAGAAGCTGCTTGTTCGCTATACGCACGCAGTACTGTATAATTTCCGTAATAGCTTCGTCGATATAAACGGTTTTCCCGTCTACAACCTCGTTAGTGCCCAATTTGCGTTTCAGATATCTGAGTCTGTTTGCATAGGGGGTTGCCTGGCTGGACATTGCATCGTAGCCGTACAATTCGCCTCTTCTCTTGGAATAGAAGTAAACGCTGGGTATGCCGTATTCTTCCGTGTGCGGTATCAATTTGTGTACGTCGCCGCCGATTTTCGTATCGGGGTCGAAATCGTCGATAAAGCACGGGAAGGAATTATAGTTACCAAAGTCTAACCCAATAACACATTCATTCATTTTTAAATCTCCTTAAAACGTAACTAAAAAATCTTAATATCAATATTATTTTATCACAGCAAATGTTAAAAATCAATATATCCGAAAAAATATTGTCGAAAAGAATGCCGCAAAATATTTTTAACACGTTATTAACACAATTCAACCTCTACATTTCACTCAAAAGTGTAGAAATGTGTTGCAAATAGGGCGAAAATATGATATAATTGTTAAAAATAATGAATCAAAAAAGGATGAATCAACCAAAATGGAAACATCTATTGTTAATCTTGATAATCTGGTTGAATGCCAATGTTGCGGTAACCGCGATGCATCACGTTTTATTCCCAGAGAAAACGGGTATGTGTGCAAATGCTGCGGCGTTTGGTATGAGGCCCAAAAAAAGGAAGGCAACTCGTCAACGGCTCACCGCCTTACCCAAGGCTACGAGTTTTTAAACAACTATGACTTCGACAGAGCGAGAAACGTTTTCCAGAGAATTATGAGGGATGAGCCCGAAAGCATCGATGCCAGATGGGGCTTTTTGCTTGCAAAATACGGCGTAGTTTACGTAAAAGGCTTCTTTAACGATATAATCGAGCCTATATACTGCTTCCCCGATTACGCCAACCTGGGCGGCGCAACCTTCCGCGGCGACAGAGAGTTCAGCAAGATTGTGGAGCTTATAGGCGAAGATAAAAATCTTCTCAAGCTCTACAACGAAAAATCCATCAAAATAGACCGCGCTATAAGAAACTTCCGCAACAGCGTTCAGAACGTTGAAAACGACGTTTTCATTTGCGTAAAGATAAGCAACGCAACGGAAAACGCACCCGATTTAAAAGGACACACAGAGGACTCCCGCTTTGCAGAAAAGCTTGAAAAAGATTTGCAGGCACGCGGCGTAAAGGTTTTCTATAGCCTGCACACGCTTACAAAAGAAGTGGATTCCGACGACGAAATCTGGACACACCTTGTAAAAAGCAAGAAAATGATCCTTATCGGCAGCCAGGAAGATTACCTTGAAAGCACGTGGGTAAAGAGCGAATGGCAGCGTTGGCTGCACCTCGACCGCCAGAACGAGCTTTACATTTTCGTTCTGAAGCATGACGAGGAATCGCCCATGAACGTTTTGCCTTACGAGCTGCGCACAAAGCAGATATATACGCTCGATACATACGATAAGCT
>JAFTNI010000014.1 GCA_017451975.1 Clostridia bacterium | reverse complement strand
CTCGGTATCTTCAATATGTGCGGAAATATCGGCACGATCCATTGGTACAATCGTCGCAAGGTCACGAAGGAGAACCAAAAGGCGTATTGTATGTTCGTCGGTCTTGGAACGCTTATCGTTGGTGTTGCTATAATTGCCGGCGCGGTTACACAAGCATTAGGAAACATAGCGGCAAGCGGATTGGTAATAGGCGTAGGCTTTCTGATTGGATTAGCTCTTATACTATACGCACAATTCAAATATAATAAAGGTCTGTTCTAAAAGTTATGCCCTCGTTCCATTACGGAGCGAGGGATTTTTGTACAACAGTACGTTGAATTTTAAATCTCCATCTATTTTTTATTGCAGATTCTTTACACGTCAATTTTCCTGACAAGAACTGCATTTGCGGATACAAAAGCAAAAAACGGCATATCTCGAAAGAGGTATGCCGTTTTTTGAAACTGTCCTTAAGAACACGGCGCATAAAGCCTTGCTTTTTTATTTAATAAAATCTTAAGAATTAAATTTTATTTTTCTATTGACAAACTGTATTATGTATACTATAATACAGTTATAACACATAATACAGATAATACAGAAAGTGAGGCGCAATATGAAGCTTAATTTTTCGGGCAAGCAGGATGTTTACTTGGAGATTGCCCAAAAGTATAAAGAGTATATAGAGCTCGGAATTATAAAAAACGGCGAAAAGCTGCCTTCCGTGCGAACGGCGGCGTGTGAGCTTGGAGTGAACCCAAATACCGTGGCGAAGGCTTACGCTGTGCTGGAGGAGCAGGGTTATGTGTGCGCTCTTCCGAAAAAGGGGGCGTTTGTAACATTTGAAGCAAAGCCACAGGAAAAAGAGGATGAACGCAAAAAAATGATATACACTCTGCGCGAAACGGGCGTGGACAAAGCAACACTTTTGATTTGGATTGAGGAGGTTTACGGAAATGATTGAAATCAAGAATATAAATCACAGCTTGGGCGGCAAGGAAGTGCTCAAGAACGTTAATTTGAATGTTAAAGAGGGCTCTGTTATGGGGCTTGTGGGCATAAACGGTGCAGGCAAAAGCACACTTTTACGCATTGTTTCGGGTGTTTACACGCCCTGCGGCGGAGAGGTGCTTATTGACGGCGAAAGCGTGCTGAAGGAAAGCACGCGCGAAAAGCTTTTCTTCCTGCCCGACGACCCTTATTTTACTATGTACACCACGGGCGCGGGGCTTTTTGAAATGTATAAGGTTTTTTACCCCGCAATAGATGCAGAAAAATTCCGCGAATATCTTACGGCGTACGCAATAGATGAAAAAAAGCCCATACGCAATTGGTCCAAGGGTATGCGCCGCCAGCTTTTTATCGCGCTTGCGCTTGCCGTTAAGCCGAAATATCTGCTTCTCGACGAAGCCTTCGACGGTCTCGACCCGCTTTCGCGCCTGACCTTCAAAAAGGCTATAAACGAAGCCGTGGAGGAAAACGGCACTACGGTTATCATCTCCAGCCACTCGCTTCGCGAGCTTGAGGATTTCTGCGATTCCTACGCGCTTATAGATAACCAGACCGTGGCAAGCTCGGGCGATATTGCCGAAAACGTAAACAAACTTTGCAAATTCCAGCTTGCCTTCAAGGAGAAAGCCGAGGAGAGCATTTTTGCGGGGCTTCCTGTTGTGAGCCTTGAAAAAAGCGGCAGGTTCTTCCGCGTGATACTCGAGGGCAACACCGCCGAAATGGCAGAAAAGCTTGCCTCTCTTTCGCCAGCGGTTATGGACGAAATGCCCGTCGACTTCGAGGAAATGTTCATAAGCGAGGTGCAGAACAGGGGGTACACAAAATGACGGTGTTTAAAAAATACCTGGGTTACCGCCTGAAGAAAGCGGTTTTGCCGACGCTTGCTTTTTCGCTTATCGCGCTTGCCATAACCTCGTTTTACGCGCGCGTAAGCGCCGATGGGTTTATGGCTGCCGTAGGCCCGATGGGAATAGAATCGCTCGCCACCATCATGGGCGTTATAGCAAGCATTATACCAATGCTGGAAACGGCAAGGTTCAAGAGTAGACGGAATATCGATACACTCTGGTTTCTGCCGCTGAGCCGCTTTAAAATGGCTCTGGTACACTATTTAAGCGGCCTTTTCCAAGTTTTTATCATATATACCGTGGCTTTTGTTGGGCATTTCCTTTGCCTGCTCGATTTTTCAGAGCACTTCAAGCTTCAGTATATGCCGCTTTACTACGTGCTTTTGCTTTTGCTCGGCGTGATTGTTTATTCTGTTTTCATTTTCCTTTTCGGTGAGGCAAACGGTGTGGCAGATGGCGTTATTTCCTCTGCGCTCTGGATTTTCGCGCTATACGCCGCGGTTTCGGCGCTGGGCTTGCCGATAAAGCTTTACGCCGTAGAGTACATATACGGCGGTTATAACTCTGCTTTTTATGCTTTTGCAAGGGAATATTCGCAGTTTTCCGCTTGGTTTATACCTTTCGCGCCGATAAACAACCTCACCGTGGTTTTCCAGAGTGTTATGCAGGGTTGGAAAAACTATAACGATTGTGAAATTTACTGGCCGACTTTTGCTGAGGCGATAAACAGAAGCTTCAAGCATTGGTACATGGTATTCCCGTGGATTGCTGCCGGTATTGCGAGCACATGGGGCTACTTCCGCACGTTTTGCCGCAAGGGCGCGGAAAAGGCGGGGGATATTTCAGGCTCTGCCTTCTGCTATAAAACGCTCATACCGATTTACGGCGCATCGCTCATATTCATGAGCACAGAGGGCGATGGATTTACCTTCTTTCTCACCGTGGCGGCGATGTATATAGGATACTCTATTTACAGAAGAAGCTTCAGAATACCGAAATCGGATATTGTAACCATTTTATCCGTTATTGCGGGCAGTATTGCGTTTATGCTCCTTACAAACGGCGCATTCAGTTGATATAAAGGAGAAGAAATGACAAATTTTAAAAAATACCTTTACTACAGGTTTAAAAAATCTTTTTTGCGCACGGCGGCTTTTGCCGTGATGGCGCTGGTTTTAACTTATTATTGGGTAACACCCACGCTCTTGCGCTACCGCGACGCCGAAGGCGGAACATATTTCGGGCAAGGATATTACAGTGGGGAGCTTTCCTATGCGGGCTACCTCGACCTTTCTGCGGCCAGCGCCGTGCTTATCGTTGCCGCGGCGGTGATTGCCGTGATGGAAACTTCAGATTTCAAAAACAAGCGCAACCTCGATACGTTCTATAGCCTCCCGCTTTCGCGCCGCGGGCTCGCGCTTGCGCATTATTTAAGCGGCGCTTTGCAAACGGCATTGATTTTCACTGTTTCCGTAATATGCTCGTTTATTATGGCGTTACCTTACGCTTCGTATATGAAGCTTTGGCTTTTGCCCGCGTACTATTTGCTTTCGCTTATTTTCGGGCTTGGCTTTTACTCCTTCGTTATCTTCCTTTTCGGTGAGGCAAATACGGTTTTGGACGGTATTATATTCTGCGGAATGTGGGGCATTTTCGGCTCGCTTCTGCTTTATAACCTCACGGTTGTAACCGCGCCGTTTGCACCGTATATGACGCACACGTTCTGGAGCAACCTTCATAATGTGGGCGATTATTGGGGCATGGCATACTTGCCGCTTGGCAACCTTGCCAACCTGTTTACGGATATGGTAAGCAAAACAAAGGCGTTTGAAAGCACCTCGACGATAATAAGCAGAACATTTGCCATGTTTTTCGTATGGGCGGGCATTTACATCGCTTGCGCCGTTGGCTATTTCCGCACGTTCTGCCGCAAGGGCGCAGAAAATGCGGGCGAAATTTCCTCCTCCGCCTTTGGCTATAAGCTGCTGATACCGCTTTATGGCTTGAACCTGCTTATAGATAACAGCGATTTCGATATTCTGCTTGTTATTTACTTTGCGCTTATGATAGTGGGCTACGTTATTTACCGCAGGGGCTTTAAATTCAAAAAGGGCGATATAGCCGTGCTTATTTGTACTGCGTGCTCATATTTCCTGCTTGCAGGTGTGCTACAGATGAGCGAGGATGTGCTTCTTGCCATTGGCTCTGTGCTCTTCTTTATAGTTTCGCTTTGCCGTTTGCTCGGCGCGCTGAAGGAAAACAAGGAAAAGCCCGGTTACCACGAAAAAGGTAAGGTGGCAATGCTTGCGGTTTTGTTTGCACTTTCCGTGCTTTTGCTTGCATACATAGGCGCTGCTTGCGCGGCGGATATTATACATTATCAAGACACTGTAACGGTTTATTAAAAAATGCACTTTTGTGAAGTTTTTTAGGGAAGTTACAAATATCGGTGGGGACGTTGTTTTCTCTGCCGATTTGTGTTATAATAAAATATATAGTAGGGCGAAACTTAGGATAAAGCAGCGATGATAAATGTGAATTTGACGGAGGTGTGCAATGGAAACACAACACGAAGAATTAATGGAATCATACTTTCGAGAAAAAGACATTTCCGTAAGATACGCAATATTGAAGCAGTTGATTTTAGATGCACCTGCCAATGGAAAAGACTTTTTCTTAAAAGCCTTCAAAAAAGAGCGCTATCTGGATATGAAATTGAGTTCAGCAAGAGGATATGCTGTTTATGCTACCGAGGAAGAAGTTTCAACTTTGATGAACAAACTTCTCTAACTCTTAAAAAAGCGACCTGAGGAGACGCCATATAACTATACGGAATACGAGCCGATGCGCTCGGTTTTTCTGATGCCATATTTATTGGAGCACTATGACTACGAGTGCTTTAGGGTATTTGATACCCAATTAGAGAAGCAGTATGATGATATGCCAAATTGTTTCAAAGGCATTTTCACTTTAGATGAGCTTGGCAATATTCGTTCACTTCGTGATAAAGAGGAAGTCGAAAAATCTTGGCAAGATTTTTGGGGACGATAAGTTAGTTAAATTACGTTTTACCGAACAAAATAAATGAACAGCAAACACCGACAGATTTTTTGCAATCTGTCGGTGTTTGTTTTTGCGCTATAGCTCTTTTCTGAGAAAAGCGAATATTTTCTTTTCCTCGCGCGAAACCTTTACTTGTGTTAAGCCGAGAATATCGGCGGTTTGCTGCTGCGAAAGCTCCTTGTAGAAGCGCAGGTGTATTATTTCCTGCTGAAGCTTTGGCAAATGCGATATAGCTTCGCGCAGGGCAATATTGTCTATCGCTGTTTCGATCTCGTTTGTGTCTGATGCCGTCATTTCCTCTATAGTGGCAGAATCCTCGCCGCCTATGCTTTCCTGAAGCGAGGAAACGGGGTTTACCGCGTCGAGCGCGTAAATAATTTCCTCCTCGGAAAAGCCGCAGATGGCGGCAAGCTCGGAAATTTTCGGGTCGCGCAGGTGTTCTTTTTGAAATTCCTCCTTTGCGTGCAGAATGGCAGAGCCCTTTTTGCGCACGTCGCGGCTGACCTTTATTATGCCGTCGTCGCGCAGAAAGCGCCTTATTTCACCTATGATAAGCGGAACGGCGTAGGTAGAGAAAACCGTGCCGCGCGCGGCGTCGAAGCTTTTGGCGGCTTTAATCACGCCTATAGTGCCTATCTGAACTATATCCTCATATTCCGTGCCTCTGCCGTAAAAACGGCGGGCAATATTTTTAACAAGACCTATATTATCGGAAACGAGCGCATCGAGCGCCGATTTATCGCCGCCCTGGTAGGCTTCGATAAGGCGCGCGTTTTTTTCACCCTTTCCTTTTTCCTCTGCAAAAGACATTTTATAACCTCCCTTTGTTTTTATGTACCGTCTGCAGAGGAAAGCTTTTTGGTAAGTG
>JAFTNI010000142.1 GCA_017451975.1 Clostridia bacterium | reverse complement strand
TGCTTGTAAAGCAGGAATATATCCCCGAAAAGGGGCACTCCGAGGTAGTTGATAAAGGCTATGCCGCAACAGCTACGCAAAACGGCATGACAGATGGCAAGCATTGCCTCACTTGCGGCGAAACCCTCGTGGCGCAGGAAATTATCTTTGCCACGGGCTCGCAAGGGCTTACCTACACCGTAAGCGGAAACGTATGCAACATAACGGGCATGGGCACCTGCACTGATACAGAGCTTGTTATACCGAAGGATATAGATTCCTACCCCGTTGTAAGCATTGCAAACGGCGCTTTCAAAAATAACGATAGCATTGTAAGCGTTGTTATACCCGATACGTTGAAAATTATAGGCAGCGACGCTTTCGCCGGTTGCGACGGGCTTGAAAGCGTAACGATTGGCAACGGACTTGTAGGAATAGGAAAGCACGCTTTTGAAAACTGCGATAAGCTTACGGATATAGTTACGCCCGACACTATTGAAACTATAGACGAGGGTGCATTTAAAGACTGCGATGCCTTGAAAAGCATCACTTTGGGCGAAGGCTTGGAAAGCATAGGTTTTGAAGCCTTTTATGATTGCGATGTGCTTGCGGAGATTATTATTCCAAATAACGTTACCACTATCGGCACTTACGCCTTCTATAATTGCGACGGCATGGTAAACGCGGTAATAGGCGATAGCGTGCAGAGCTTGGAAAACTATGCGTTCTATGGGTGCGCAAATTTGTCAAGCGTAACTATAGGCAAAAGTGTCGGGGCTTTGCGCGAGCGCACACTCGCCGCTTGCCCGAGCCTCAGTTCTATTGCCTATACAAGCACAGTGGAGGATTGGAAAAATATTTCAAAATACGGCGAAGGCACGAGCACGTGGGATTGGAACGGCGATACACCCGATTATACCGTGTACTGTACCGATGGCACCGTTACAAAAAGCGGCACGGTAACTTATTATTGATAACGAAAAAAGCAATTCCTTTGCAGGAATTGCTTTTTTACCGCTCAAGAGTAAATGCACTCAGAGGTGAGCTTTTGCATTAAAGTATATTCGCGCTTACTGTTTTAGCGTAGTGAATATGCCCTTCAGTTTGGGCAAGCATCGGCTCTGCAAGCTCTGAAATCTCGTTTATTTCTCCGCGTGCATATTCAAGCAGGCGCTCGCGGCAGCTCTTTATGCGCTGCATAAGCCCGCCCAGGCGCAGGTCGTGAACCTCAAAGCCATATGTTTTGTTTGCGGTGTACCACTGCTTGCGGAAAGCCTCGTAGAAACGCTCCAGGCGCGCCAACGCTTCCGTATATTCGTTTTCGGCAAGAGCGAGCAAGCCCTCTTTATTGCCCGCGGAGTAAAGCGCGCGCGTTTTTTCCGCGAGCTCGAATTTTACTTCCATGCACTCGCAAAGTGCGGCGGCGTTTTCAAAAAGGAAAGCAAAGCCTTTGCTTTCTGCGGCACGCGCGCGGAACATTTTTGCGTATTCCGCAAAATTTTTCGCATCTGCCCCCTCGGAGTTCGTGCTCATTATGCCGAGGAACGGGTCGTCGTAAAGGCGGTTTTTGCAGTAGTTCGCCGTGCCAACCGTGGTTTCTTTGCCATAAACGAAGTTGGGCAGCTCCAGCTCCATAAACGCATCATATTCCTCGCCCGTTATTTCCTTGAAGCGGGCGCGTTTTTCTTCTTCCGTAAGCCCCTCTGCCAATGCGGCGGCGTTCATAAGCATGGCTAGCGCGGAAAAGTATGGGCATTCCGCGCCGTCGTCGCCCCACATTGTAAAGATGGCGTTTTTAACTCCGCCCTCTATGCAGGCGGGCATGGCAATGCCGTTTCTGCGGTTGCTGAGCGTGTTGTGCGGCATAAAGTTGCTCCACACCCACGCGCCGCCTGCAAACCACATATTTTCGGAAAGCTTTTTCGTAGAGGCTATCATAGCATCGTAAACCTCTCTTTTTTCGCCGTAGTAATCCCAATATACCATGCTGCAGTTTTCGGGTATTTTTGCCGTTATTTCCTTCGGGAAATCCAGCACGGTATCCGTGCGGTAATCGCCCTTCTGCATAAGGCGGAAGAACATATCCTCCCACATAAGCACCTCGTAGCCGTATTTTTTTGCCATTTCGCAAACACGGCCAAGGTGGGTAAGCAGTATATCGTAGCGGTTGCAGGGCCCGTTGCGGTCGAGATATTTGCCAAGACCTATATTGTGCGCTTCGTCCATGCCTATATGGAGCTTGCGCGATTTTATATTTTCAGATACGGAAGCTAGCATATTCTCTATGAGCCCATACGTGCGTTCAAGGTCTAGCGCGAGAATATCGTCTATATCCTTTATTTTTTCGTATTCCCTCCAGCGGAAAATGGCGTTCAGGTGCGCAAGCGTCTGTATGCAAGGGATGACCTCTATGCCCACCGACGCGGCATATTCGTCTATTTCGCGAAGCTCTGCGGCGGTGTAACGCCCGCGCTTGTAGCCGAAGAAGGGCTCGCCCTTCACCTCGTAGGTATCCTCGGTATAGAGCATAGCGCAGTTATAGCCCATTTTACAAATGATATCGAAAAATTTTTTAAGCCCCGCAACGCTCGGCACGGCATCGCGCGAGCAATCTATCATCACGCCGAAATAATCGAAATTTTTCATAAAAAAATTCCTCCTCAAAAGGTGTTTTTTGATAATTTCAGTATAACAAATGCACGTGTCAAAGTCAACATCAAAAGCAGAAATGCTTATGGCTACGGTATTTGCTTTTCAGCGATAATTCATATAACCGAGCCTTTTCCACATTAATATTGGGAAGACTATAATATCCCGAAAATTCATTTCCGTGCGAAAATAAACAGTAAATATTGATTTATCGCGCATTTTGTGTTATAATGTAATAAAATACCTAAAACAAGGAGCTTTTATGATAAAAACACTCAAACTCACAGGTAAAATTCTTTTAATAGCGCTTGCTTCCATTCTTGCGCTCGTTATTCTCTTCCTCTGCGGCATGAACATTGCCAAATCCGCAATCTACCCCGATTATTACGCAATAAAAACAGATATCTGCAAAAACCCGGGTCTTTACGACGGTTTCGTTTGCCAGGGCGTTTGCGCCTATGAAGAAGGCGGCAAATTCCTCGTTACGGGATATATGAAAGACCATAGCGCCAGCCGTATTTACGTTACGGATAAGGAAAATAACTCCTATTACGTTACGGTAACGCTTGAAAATGGCAAGCCCTACACGGGCCACGGCTGCGGCATCGTTTACAAGGGCGACACGGCTTACCTCGTAAGCGAAAAGAAGATACACGTTCTTTCCCTTTCCGATATTCTCGGTGCTGAAAGCGGCGGCAACGTTACCGTTTCCGAAACGATTCCGCTTAACAACAGCGGCTCTTTCGTGTACTCCGACGGCGATTACCTCTATGCGGGCGAATTCCACAACGGCAACCAGTACGTTACAGACCACCCCTACGAAACGCCGAACGACGGCACTTATTACGCAATTATGTGCCGCTACTCCTTCGATGACCTCACGAAGCCCGAAAAGGTTTACTCCATAACAAACCAGGTTCAGGGCGCGTGCTTCACGCCCGACGGCAAAATCGTGCTTTCCACCTCCTACGGCCTTGCCGACAGCTACTATTACGTTTACAACGAATGTGATGCAGTAGACTCCGGCGAAACGCTCGACGGCGTTCCCGTTTACATACTCTGCGACCCCATCGACGTTGTAAAAGGCCCTGCTATGGCAGAAGGGCTCGACTACTACGACGGTAAGGTTATAACGCTTACGGAAAGCGCCTCCAACAAATACATATTCGGCAAATTCTTCTTTGCAGATAAAATCGTAGGGCTTGAATTTGAAGATTGAGATTTAATAAATATCCCCCCGTAAAACGGGGGGGATTTCATTTTCGGGCATAGCCCTATACGCTACTGGCTACGCACAAGTGCGTTTTAGGTTGGCCTGCCAGCCACGCAATTGCTACTTGCTTCTCGTAAACGGGTTGCGTAAAAAGCCTTCCTCCGGGAGGAAGGGGGACCGCTTGCGGTGGAAGGAGCCCGCGAAAACTATACTTCTCCCTCTCGACTCATTTCAACTGCATGATTGAGCGTGCGCGTGCTCCCTCAGTCTCGCGTTCGCTCGCCAGCTCCATCCCGGAGGGAGCCTTTGACACAAGGACATTCTGCCCTGACTTTTTATTTGTTTTCTGCTTATCGCCAATAGCCTTTATTGAACCACGCGACTATCGCGTGTTTTTCGTTATACAAAAAAGAACGCGCCGTGCGCGTTCTTTTTTATCAGACTTCTATCTTGATTTCAAAAATAAACTTCTTGCCCGCTTCGAGCGAAACAATGCCTTTTTTCTCGGCAAGCGCCTCCACAGGCACGGTTTCGTCTGCGCCGTGCCACGGCTCTATGCAAATATAGGGCGCGCCCGCCTTTGCCCAAAGCCAAAGGTGCGGCACACTGCCGAATTGCATATACAGGTATTTCTCGCCATCTGCCGAAACCAGCGCCGCGCCGCGTGAGGCAACGGGCGGGAAGCAGAGCGAGCCGTTTTCGAAAAATTCCTTCGTTATTTCAATCGTGCTTTCGTTTTCAAGCGTTACGGGTGCGGCGCCTTCATTTGGTCTGTCTGCCTCGTTATAGTAAAGAGCCGTAAGGCTTTCGGCGCAATCGAAAACGAGCTTATCGCCAAAGCTTACGTTAAAGCCGGGGTGAGCGCCGAGCGAAAAATACATCGTTTCCCCGCCCTTGTTTTCAACCTCATAGGCAAAAACGAGCGCGCGGCCGTCCAGCGCAAATTTCGCCGCAAATTCAAAATCGAAGGGGTAAAGCTCCTTCACCTTTTCATCGGGAGAATAGAGAAGCACGAGGTAATCTTCACGCAGTACGTCTGCCGTAAATTCCACATCGCGCAAAAAGCCGTGCTTGGGCATACCGTAGCGCGCGCCGCCGTGGATATATCCGTCAGTATACATTTTTCCCACAGCAGGAAAAAGTATGGGCGCGGTTCTTCCCCAAACCTCGGGGTCTGCCTGCCAAAGATATTCTCTGCCCGTGCGTTCATCTGTAAGCGAGCGCATCTGCGCGCCCTTTTCGTCTACGGAAAGAGTAAGTATACCGTTGCTTATATTCATCATGAAACATCACCTCTTCATTTATTTATGATACCACACATTTTACTGTTTTGCAACGGTTTTTGCCATAAAAATGCTTCTCTACGGGCAATTCTACTCTCAGTAGAGTGAAAAAACAGACAAATAGAGCAGCCAAAAAGGCAGTAGGTTGACTTTCCTGCGGCTCACAGTTTAAAATTTAATTGTAAAATAAACCGTTAAGGAGCAAAAAATGAACGCACTCAGAACAAAAATCGTACTAGATTCCTCCGCAGATATGCCGAAGGCGCAAAGCATACCGCTTGCCTCTGTGCCGCTTAAAATAATCACGGCCGAAAAAGAATATGTAGATAACGAAAAACTCGACGTGGGCGCGATGATAACCGACCTTCGCTCGTATTCGGGCAAATCCTCCACCTCCTGCCCGAACCCACAGGAGTTCCTCGAAGCATTCGGCGATGCCGATTACGTTTTCTGCATAACGATAACGGGCTCGCTTTCAGGCTCCAACAACGCCGCCAACATTGCCGCACGCCAATATGAAGAAGCGCACCCCGGCAGAAAAGCGCGCGTTTTCGATTCCCTTTCCACAGGGCCCGAGCTTGTGCTCCTGGCAAGAAAAATAGAAGAAGAAATTATTTCGGGCAAGGAATTTTCCGAGGTGTGCGATATCGCAGATGCATACCTTAAAAAAACGGGGCTTCTTTTTATGCTCGAATCGCTCAAAAACCTTGCAAACAACGGCAGAGTAAGCCCCATTGCCGCAAAAATGTCCTCTGTGCTGGGCATCCGTGTTGTGGGCAAGGCAAGCGACGCAGGCACGCTTCAACCGCTTAACAAATGCCGCGGAAGCAAAAAGGCGCTCGCAACAATATGGGAGCATATGAAAAACGAGGGTTACCGCGGCGGCAAGGTAAAGCTTGCCCACTGCAATAACGAAGCGGCGGCAAAAGCGCTTACCGCGCTCATAAACGCCGAATACCCCGGGGTAAAACCCGAAATATACCCCTGCCGCGCGCTATGCAGCTTTTATGCGGAAGAGGGCGGCTTGCTCGTGGGCTACGAAAAGGCTTAAGCGGGCGTAAAAAACAGAGTTATTACCCGCATTTATGCCCCTATAAATAAATAATTAGGAAGTAAAGGCAAAAAAATTTTAAAATTTGCAAAAAAAGATTATAAAACTATTGACTTTTTTACTCTTATTTGATATATTAAAAGTTAATCAAATTTATGATTTTTTTACTTTTCACGGGAGAAATAACTATGATTTACGCGTATGCAATCAACTGCATAATTATTTGCGCTATTGTCCTATCCATCAGCATGGAAAAAGATAGCGTTAAAAGTTATGTCATGGATTGCAGAAAGTAATCGTTTATTTTTACGGAGTGGGAATTTAACCGTTAAACGCTTTCCGTAAATATAGATTTTTCAAAGAATCTTTCGGCCTATGGTTAGCTTTTAACCATAGGTCTTTAATTTTTTTCCGAAAAACAACCCTAATTTCAGGAGGAACTAATGAAAATCACAGGTTCAGACATACTTGTTGAAACTCTGATCGAACAGGGCACGGAGGTCGTATTCGGCTACCCGGGCGGTCAGGTTCTTAACATCTACGATTCTCTCTACCTCAAATCCGACAGAATCAAACACATCATCACAGCGCACGAACAGGGCGCGGCTCACGCGGCAGACGGTTACGCAAGAGCCACGGGCAAGGTTGGCGTTGTTATAGCTACATCCGGCCCCGGAGCGACAAACCTCGTTACAGGTCTTGCCACGGCAATGCTCGACTCCGTGCCCATGGTTGCCATAACGGGTAACGTTCCCTGCAATCTTCTCGGCCGCGACAGCTTCCAGGAAGTAGACATCGTCGGCATTACCATCCCCGTTACGAAGCACAACTTCATGGTAACAAAAACGGAAGACCTTGCAGATACTGTAAGACAGGCGTTTAAAATTGCAAAATCGGGCAGACCCGGCCCCGTGCTTGTGGACATTCCCAAGGACGTACAGATAAAAATGGCAGATTACGAGCCCGTGCCCGTAGTTGCCCCCTTCCCCATGCCCAAGGCAGAGGAAGAGCTTATTGAAAAAGCCGCAGAAATGATTGCCGAAAGCAAAAAGCCATATATCTATTGCGGCGGCGGCGTTATCGCAGCAGGCGCGGAAGCAGAGCTCGCGGCTCTTTCTGAAAAGATAGACACCCCCGTTGGCTGCAGCATTATGGGTATGACGGCAATGCCTAATTCAAACCCGCGCAAGCTTGGTATGACGGGTATGCACGGCCACTACGTTGCTTCCAAAGCCAAAAACGATGCCGACCTCGTTATAACGCTCGGCGCGCGCTTCTCCGACAGAGCCACGGGCAACGTTGGCAAATTCTGCAAGGGCGCAAAGCTCATTCACATCGACATCGACGCGGCAGAGCTCGGCAAAAACGTAACTGTAGACCTCGGCATACGCGGCGACGTTAAAGATGCTCTTACAAGAATAATTGCGAAGGTTGCCGAAAAGCAGAACCCCGAATGGTGGGCAGATATCGCAAAAATAAAAGAATTCGTTGCACAGAACGAGGCAAAGCAGATAGGCAGCCTCACCCCCTACGACGTTATAGAAACAGTTAACTCTTATATGGCACCCGAAAACCCCGTTGCCACAGACGTTGGCCAGCACCAGATGTGGACGGCGCAGAAATACGATTTCGAAAAGTCCCGCACGTTTATGACAAGCGGCGGCCTCGGCACGATGGGCTACGGCATGGGCGGTGCTATAGGCGCGTGCGTTGCCACGGGCAAGAGAACCGTGCTCTTCACGGGCGACGGCTCCTTCGGTATGAACTTAAACGAAATGATGACGGCTGTTTCCCAGAAGCTTCCGCTTATCGTAGTTATTCTCAATAACGGCGTTCTCGGCATGGTGCGCCAGTGGCAGGCGGCTTTCTACAACCACCACTTCTCTGAAACGACTCTTAACAGAAAAGTTGATTTCGCAGCCTTGGCAAGAGCATTCGGCGCAAGCGGCTTCTCTGTTGCAAGCGTGGACGAGCTTAATATGGCTATGAAGATGGCTATGAAAAACGAAGGCCCCGTGCTTATAGACTGCGCTATAGATATGGACGAGCGCGTGCTCCCCATGATACCCCCCGGCGGCGCTATCGAAAACATGATTCTTTCTTAAGGAGGCAAGCAAAATGGAAAAAATTCAGCTTCACCTTTCCGTTGTAAACCGTTTCGGCGTTCTCGTTCGCATTTCCGAGCTTTTCGCTCGCCGCGGCTTCAACATCAGCTCCCTTGAGGTTCACGAAACCGAAGACCCTATGGTTTCCGATATGACCATAGTTGCATACGGCGACGATTATGCGCACACGCAGATGCTCCGCCAGCTCGGCAAGCTTCACGACGTTATTTCTATAGATTAAAATTTCGGGAGGAGCAAGCCCCCTACCGCAAAAATATAAATCACTACACAATAAATTTACCATTATATAAAAGGAGATCCAATAATTATGGCTACTATGTATTACGAAAAAGATTGCAACCCCGAACTTATCAAGGCAAAGACCGTTGCCGTTATCGGCTACGGCAGCCAGGGTCACGCTCATGCACAGAACATGAGAGATTCCGGTGTTAACGTTATCATCGGTCTTTACGAAGGCTCTAAATCCGCAGAGGTTGCTAAAGCAGACGGCTTCGAGGTTTACAACACACCCGAAGCAGTTCAGAAGGCAGATTTCGTTATGTTCCTTATCAACGATGAAAAGCAGGCCGCTAC
>JAFTNI010000141.1 GCA_017451975.1 Clostridia bacterium | reverse complement strand
TTGCAGCAGTTTGACGAGTATAACAATACCGGAAAGTGTATCAAGCATCGGCATTTCTGCTTTCGCCTATTGCTATGGCTTGACGAGCATAACGATACCTGAAAGCGTAACGAGTATCGGCAATTCTGCTTTCTCGCATTGCAAAAGCTTGACGAGCATAACAATACCGAAAGGTGTAACAAGCATCGGCTGGTCTACTTTCTATAATTGCAGCAGATTGACGAGTATAAACTATACCGGCACAATTGCAGAATGGAATGCAATTGAAAAAGGCTCTGATTGGAATACTTCCACTCCCAACTACACCGTAACCTGCACGGACGGCACTATATCAAAATCCGGCACGGTAACCTACAACTAACCCACACGAAAATGCACGAAAAAAATCGTGCATTTTTTGTTTTTGCGCCCTCTTTTCCGACAATAATTGCGCCGTGCGCGGTCTATAATGTAATTATCACGGATGAAAAAATACCTCGGCGGAAACGCCGGAAAAGGAGGTCGTATGACCGAATATATATACGGGGACGTGCTTTTCGTTATAAACTTCAGCATGGATTTTATCGCGCTCTTCATTTGCGGAAAAATAATGCACTTCCGCATGAATTTCTGGCGCATGGCTCTCGCCGCGACAGTTGGCGGCATTTACGGCGTAGCTTCGCTGTTTTTCGATTTCGGCACGGCGGGCGATATACTCGTAGACGTGCTTATGGCTATGGCGCTTTGCTTTGTGGCGCATTACCACGGCAGCGCGGGCAAGGCTTTTTGCACGACGGCGCTTTTTGCCGCCGTTTCCATGCTTATGGGCGGTGCAATGACTGCGCTTTACGCCAAAATCGGCAAATATCAGGCTTATATACAGATAGGCGGAAACGTGCACACCGTTTTCGGCGATATACCGTTTGGCGTTTTCGCCGTGGCAGCGCTTGCATCCGCGCTTATTACCTACGCCTTGCAGAAGGCGGCGCACAGAAAAACTGGCGCTAAAATATGCCGCATACGAATCACGTTTGAGGAGGGCGCGTATGAATTCACGGCGTTTGTGGATTCGGGCAACTGCGCCGAGGAGCCTATTTCGGGCAAGGCGGTGGTTTTTCTTTCGGCAGAGGCGGGCAAGCGCGTGGCGGGAAGAAGCGGGGAGCTTCTTTTGCGCGCGGCAGGCTGCGTGGAGGGGAAAGATGCAAAATACGTGCGCTTTATACCCATCAACACCGTTTCGGGCTATACGCTCGTTTCCGCGATAAAGCCGAAAAAATTTGAAATAGCCGCGCGCCAGGTTTTCGAGGTGCGCAACGTGCTTGTGGCGTGCGATGCGTGCGCCGACGATTATTCGGGCGCGGAGGCGCTTGTGCCCGGCTCGCTTTTATGATTATATTTTTACGGGGGAATTATGTTTTTTTCAAAGCTTAAAATGAAGCTTTACGCCTTGCTTCGCAGGCTGGGGCTTATAAAGGGAGTTTATTATATAGGAAGCGCGGAAACACTGCCACCGCCGATGACGGCAGAGGAGGAAAGCGAGGTCATAGCGCACATAGACGACGAGCCCTCGCTTCGGCGCGTGCTGGTGGAGCGCAACCTGCGCCTTGTTGTGTATATTGCGAAGAAATTTGAAAACACGGGTATAAATATAGAGGACCTTATTTCTATAGGCACTATAGGCCTTATAAAGGCGGCAAACACCTTCCGCGCAGATAAAAATATAAAGCTTGCCACCTATGCCTCGCGCTGTATAGAAAACGAAATACTTATGTATATACGGAAAAACAACGGCTTGCGCGGCGAAATTTCCTTCGACGAGCCTCTTAATGTAGACCGCGACGGCAACGAACTTTTGCTTTCTGATATTTTGGGCAGCGAGGCAGACACAGTGAGCGCGGGGCTTGAGCACGACGAGGAAAAAGCCGTGATACTCGCCGCGGTGCGCTCGCTGCCGAAAAGGGAAAGAGAGATAATAGAGCTGCGCTTCGGGCTTTCGGGCAAGCAGGAAATGACGCAAAAAGAAACAGCAAAGGCGCTTGGAATATCGCAATCTTACATATCAAGGCTCGAAAAAAGGATAATTGAACGCTTAAAAAAAGAAATTTCGGGGAAAATTTAAAAAATTATAAAACTTTTTTTCGAAAACACTTGCAAAATGAAAAAATGTGTGATATAGTATATCATACGCGAATATGTTTAAGAGAGGTGCTAAACAATGAAAGAAGGAATACATCCTAACTACGTTGACGCTAAAATCATCTGTGCGTGCGGCGAAGTTATAAATACAAAGTCTACAAAAGGTGACTACCACGTGGAAGTTTGCTCCAAATGTCATCCTTTCTTCACCGGTAAACAGAAATTTGTTGACGCCGGCGGTCGTGTAGACAAGTTCAAAAAGCGTCTTGAAAGCAAGAAATAATTTGAACTTACAAAACCTTTGAAAAGTGAGCGTGAAATCCGAGGTAAGCTTTCGGGTTTTACGCTCTTTCTCTATTTACTAATAATTTTCTTGAAAGGCGGTTGATTTTATGGCTGAAGAAAATATTTTCGGCGGCGCGGGCGCGGCGCGCGCGGTGCTCGTTTCCGTTGTGCCAAAGGGCGCAGACGAGCGCGAATATGAGGTTTCATTCGATGAGCTTGCGCGCCTTGCCGATACGGCGGGGGCGGAGGTTTACGCGCGCCTTACCCAGCAGAAGGAAAACCCCGACGTGCGCACGTATATAGGCAAAGGCAAGGTAGAAGAGCTTGCGGGGCTTTGCGAAACGGGGGATGTTGATGTCGTTATTTTCGACGACGAGCTTTCCCCCTCACAGATAAAAAACCTTGAAAACGATATAGGCGGCGACGTGCGCGTTATAGACCGCAGTATGCTTATACTCGATATTTTTGCGCTCCACGCCGTAAGCGGCGAGGGTAAAACGCAGGTAGAGCTTGCGCAGCTTAAGTACACGGTGCCGCGCCTTACGGGTAAGGGCGCGGAAATGTCGCGCCTGGGCGGCGGTATAGGTACGCGAGGCCCCGGCGAAAGCAAGCTGGAAACAGACAGGCGCCATATCAAGCGCCGTATTGCCGCGCTTGAGGAAAATATACGCGAAATGGCGAAAAACCGCGCCACACAGCGTGTTCAGCGCGACCGTACGGGCATTTTCAAAATAGCTATTGCGGGATACACGAACGCGGGTAAATCTACGCTGCTCAATTACCTTACGGGCGCGGGCATTTTGGCGGAGGATAAGCTTTTTGCCACGCTCGACCCCACAACTCGCAAGTTTACCTTACCTTGCGGCGATGACGTGCTGCTTACAGACACGGTTGGCTTTATACGCCGTTTGCCCCACCAGCTTGTAAACGCCTTTCGCTCCACGCTCGACGAGGTTGCATTTGCCGATGCACTTCTTGTGGTTATAGATGCTTCCGACCCCGAGGCAGATGCGCAAGGCGACGTTTCCGTTAAGCTTATAGACGAGCTTGGCGCAAGCGGAAAGCCCGTGGTTTACGTTTACAATAAATGCGATAAAGCGGCGGATTTCATACCGCGCACGCCCACGGAAGAAAGCTTCCTTGTTTCCGCGAAAACGGGCGAGGGCATAGAGGCGCTCGTGGCAAAGATAGAAGAAATAGCAAAAGACGGCACGAAGGAATATATTTTTGAAATACCGCACAGCGAGCTTTATGCAATGAGCAGGCTTTACGAAAACGCCACTGTAAAAGACGTGGAATATACAGAATTCGGCGCTCGCGTGCGCGCCGTGGCAGATGCGAAAAACGCGGGCGTTTTCGCAAAATATATAAAGAAATAAGGGGCACGCCATGGAAAAATTCAGAACTGTGAAAAAAGCGGGGCACGCCGAGCTTACAGAGAAAAAATCTGTTTTTATAGGCGATGCCGTGCATATAGAAAGCGAAGAAGAGGCGAAAGCCTTCGTAGAGCAAAAGCGAAAGGAATACCGCGATGCGCGCCATATAGTTTTTGCTTATATCGTGGGCAATACCATGCGCTACAGCGACGACGGCGAGC
>JAFTNI010000140.1 GCA_017451975.1 Clostridia bacterium | reverse complement strand
TCTCTGCGGTGAACGATGTAAACCTTTTCGGCAAGGCGCGAAAGGTAAAGCGCATCCGCCGCCGCAGAGTTGCCGCCGCCCACGACAACAACTGTTTTGCCCTTGTAAAACCTGCCGTCGCAGTGCGCGCAGTAGTGCACTCCCTTGCCTATAAGCTTCTTTTCGCCCAAGCCAAGCTCGCGCGCGTCTGCCCCCGTGGAAATTGCAACCGTTTTTGCAAGGTAAACGCCCTTTTTCGTTTCCACTTTCTTTGTTTTTTCGGAAAAATCTACCGCTTTTACCTCGTCGTAAACGGTTTTTGCGCCAAAGCGCTCCGCGCCCTTTTGCATCTTCATGCCGAGCGTGAAACCGTCTACCCCCTCTTCAAATCCGGGGTAATTATCTATATCGCCCGTGAGCGCCATTTGCCCGCCCGGGCCCATTTTTTCTATAACAACGGTGTCAAAACCCGCCCTTGCCGCATAAAGCGCAGCCGTGTAACCCGCAGGGCCGCCGCCGATTATAAGCATATCGTAAACGTGTTCCATATAAAACCTCCTCGCATAAATCTATTGTTTGCATTTTTAATTATTATATCATATGCGCACAAAAAATGCAATAGCAAATAGAATGTAGGAAAATAATGCATATATTAAAAGGAAAGAAAACCCCGAGGCTTTCGCCTCGGGAGTCTTCTGCGCTTTATCTATATTTATATATCCATTGAACTATATAAATTACTCAGCGACAACTGTGTACAAAGTCTTGCCGTCTTTTTCTTCGGATACAACTTTGTATCCTTCTGCTACAACAACTTCGCCAACACCGCATATAGATTCTTCAGGGTTGAAGTTTACGAATGTACCGCCTTTAACAATGAATTTAGAACGCACATTTTCATCTTTGCAGCTATTACCATACGCATCAAAAACGTTAAGAACATAATACTTTCCGTTTCCATCGGAGCACTGCTGCTCAAAGTAACCGCCTTCAATTGTAACAATGGACTTGGGCATTTTTATATATACTGCATGACAGCCAGAAATATATTTACCACCCTTAATTGTAACATTGGAGCCCTCTGCATAAGTATTATAAAGAGCAACTGCATAAAGTTCATCATTATCCGCTGTCATTACACCGCCATCTGTTCCGTCGAGAACAACATCGCCGCCTTCTATCTTCAGACCAATCCAGTTAGCTGTTGTACCAGTTGCATTGGGAAGATCAAGGTTAATAACATTATTACCGAAATTAATGGATGTATTGGTTGTTATAACATTAGCGCTCTTTGCACCTTCATCTGTTACAACAATATTACCACCGATAGTAACATTGCCACCTGCAACAAGTGCTTCTTTAAGGAATGTTGCACCTGTGTGCTTTGTCATATCAACTACAGTGTCTTTGTTAGCCCAAGTAGGAAGTGTTACATCGCCGTTTGCTACAACAAACTGAAGGTCAGCCTGATTAAAGTTTGCGTTCTGGTAAATTACTTTGCCTTCTGCGTCAATGTAAACGATCTGATTGTTTGCTTTGTCCCATGCATAGAAGCTGCCATTTGCTTTCGCATTGAGGTTTGCAAGAACGTAGCCTGCTTCTTCTACAGCAAGAAGAACCTCTTCGAATGTTTCGGGTGCGCCGTTTTCAGCAGAATAGTTAGCAAGTGCAACGTTCATGTTTTTAGCAACCTGCTGGTCTGCTGCCTGGTTCGCTTTGTTAACAAGACCCACGAAAGTAGGAATGAGAACAGCAGCGAGAATTGCAATAACTGCAATTACGATTACGAGCTCTACGATAGTAAAGCCTTTTTTGTTTGTGTTTTTCATCGTTTTTCTCCTTAAAATGTTTTT
>JAFTNI010000139.1 GCA_017451975.1 Clostridia bacterium | reverse complement strand
CGTTTTTTTTGGTACAATAATCCTGTAACAAATTTATCCAAACGGAGGAAATATTATGAGCAACATCTGGCACGATATAGACGCTGAAAGAATTACCCCGCAAGATTTTTTTGCGGTTGTCGAAATTAAAAAGGGAAGCAAGAATAAATACGAGCTCGATAAAAAAACAGGGCTTCTGCGCCTTGACCGTATTCTCTATACTTCCACGCATTACCCCGCAAACTACGGTTTTATACCCAGAACTTATGCAAACGACAACGACCCGCTTGACGTTCTCATTCTTTCCAGCGAGGATATAGACCCGCTTGTGCTCGTGCGTTGCTACCCCATAGGCGTTATTAAAATGGTAGACGACGAGCACCTCGATGAAAAGATCATAGCAATACCTTTTTCCGACCCTATGTACAATACGTATAAGGATATTTCCGAGCTTCCTTCGCATATTTTCGATGAAATGCGCCATTTCTTCATGGTATACAAATCGCTTGAAAATATGTCCACTGCGGTGCAGGAGGTTAAAGACCACGAGGAAGCAGAAAAAATTATAGCAGAAGCTATGGAAACATACAAAACGCAGTTTTACTATATAAGATAATCAAAGCGCGGCGAATTTTCGCCGCGTTTTCGGTAAGGAGGTTTTTATGAACGATATTGAAAAGCTTAAAAAAATAATTGCAGAGGGCAAAAGGATAGTTTTCTTTGGCGGCGCAGGCGTTTCGACTGCAAGCGGAATACCCGATTTCCGCGGCAGCAAGGGGCTTTACACAGAAGCGGGCGACGAGTACGACGCACCGCCCGAGGTTATGCTGCATATAAACTATGCGCAAAGAAAGCCGAAGGAGTTTTACTCTTATTATAAAAAGAACATGGTCTATTCGGGCGCGAAGCCGAACGAGGCGCACAAGGCGCTTGCACGCCTGGAGGCGGCGGGCAAGCTTACTGCCGTCGTAACGCAGAATATAGACGGTCTCCACCAGCTTGCGGGCAGCCGAAACGTGCTGGAGCTGCACGGCTCCACGCTTCGCAACTATTGCGCTCGTTGCGGCGAAAAATATCCGCTAGAATACATTATGGCGTCAAGCGACGTGCCGAAATGCAAAAAATGCGGCGGCATTGTTCGCCCGGACGTAGTGCTTTACGGCGAAGGGCTCGATATGAAGGTTTTCGAGCGCGCAGAGGAGGCTATATATTACGCCGACGTACTTATCGTTGGCGGCACCTCGCTTACGGTAAACCCCGCGGCATCGCTTGTAAACCTTTACGGCGGTGAGCATTTTATAATTATAAACAAAACCTCTACCCCCTACGACCGTTATGCTGAAATGGTCATACGAGAGCCCGTGGAGGAAGTGCTTCGCGCGGCAACCGAAGGTATATGAAGAAAATACCTATGGAGAAATTAATTTGCTCCATAGGTATTTTTTGAAAAATATTTATCACATATATTAAAAATTTCGTTTCTGAACCGTTCCTTTTTTTGCTCGGGAAAAGTCCATGTTTGTATATACGTCTTTTTTTCGCGGGAAGAGAAGTGTATTTTGAAAAAGTTTGCACTTGTTCTGTATGGCGAAGGGGTTATTTCACAGGTGTACTCGTCAAGCTCCGCCCAGGGAATAAATTTGCCTTTGCCGATAACTCTGCTTTCGGTAATGCCGTTTTCGTTTATATCTATGTGCTTGCACAGTATTGTTGTGCGGAAATCGCGAATAAGCCATATTATATACATCGGCAAAAATACAATACAGGTCAGGAAAAGATCGGGTAAAAAATTGTTTTCCGGGCCGCTTGAAAATACGTCTGCTGCTGCAAAAAACAAAAGCAGAGGGAAGACCAGAGCCAAAGAAATACCTATAAACGTTTTGGGGTAATTTGATATTCTTATTCCGCCGTTACAGTGCCGTATTTTCATTTTCTTTCTACCTTTCTGTTTTTATATGCGTGTTTCTGTACCGCAAACGATACCGCCTTAAAATTGCAGCTTCCATTCCTTGGTCATCTTGATAGGTAAAATATCTCCGTTTTCATCAAGCGGCATATCGTCTATGCACATAAAACGTGCGTTACCGTCGCGTATATCGTTGTGGTGGCGGTGATAAACTATCAGATATCTGTCTTGCTCTGCAAGGTAGAGGTAGCCGTTGTGGCCGGGGCCATTGGCGAAATCGCACCCCTCGGTTTGGAGAATGGTTTTGTAATTGCTGAAATCACCGAAAAGCGAGTTTGCGCGGGCGACGTTTACGCGGTAGGTTCCTGCGCCCCAATTGCCTGCAGACCACATAAAATAATATTCCTCGCCGCGCTTGAAAACGCACGGGCCTTCCACGTAGTCGGGAGGTGTGATCTCTTTAAATGTTTCTCCGTTCGGAAAGGGTATAAACCCGTTCATTTCCTCGTTCATGATTGCTATGTTGCAGTGCCCCCAGCCGCCGTACAAAAGATAAACCGTGCCG
>JAFTNI010000138.1 GCA_017451975.1 Clostridia bacterium | reverse complement strand
CTGTCGTGTCGATAACGCGCGTCCAATCGAAGGAAAAGCCTACGCGCTTGAGCTGACTTGTAAACTTTTCAATATTTCTGTCTGTAAGTATTCTGGGGTGTGTGTTGAATTTGATTGCGGAGTTTTCCGTGGGAAGGCCGTATGCATCAAAGCCCATGGGGAAAAGAACGTTGAAGCCCTGCATACGTCTTTTGCGGGAAACAACCTCAAGGCCGGAATATGCCTTGATGTGACCAACGTGCATACCGGAGCCGCTGGGGTAAGGAAATTCTACAAGGCCGTAAAATTTCGGCTTTGTAAAATCGTCGGATGCGTGGAAAATGCCAGCATTTTCCCAGGCATCCTGCCATTTTTGTTCGGTGGTTTTGAAATCGTATTTCATTTTGTCTATATACTCCTTGGTTTTTTAAACAAGTTAATCTGTTACAATATTATCGAGGGCGATATCCTCTGCGTCCGCCCAAAGCTTTTCAAGCTTGAAGAAATCTCTCTGCTCACGGTTGAAGATGTGAACCATAACCGTAGTATAGTCCATAACTATCCATATGCCGGATTCATAGCCGTCAACGCCCGTGTGAGCAATGCCCTTTTCGCCGAGCTTATATTCAACCTCGCCGGAAAGGCTTTTTATATGCGTGTTGGAATTACCCGTGCAGATAACGAAATAGTCTGTCATAACGGTTCTGTCGTTCACGCGGAGAAGCTTTAGCTGGCCTGCTTTGTTGGCATCGAGAATTCTAACAATCTCTTCTGCAAGCGCGCGGGAATCTTCCCTGAGCATTTCATTGGTAACTGTGTTTTCCATACTTTCTCTCCTTCTGTAATATTATTCTTTTTTTATTTCCGAATAGTAATATTTGCTTATATACGGGTTTTCGCCCTTCGGGTCATCGGTAAAAACCGCGCTCTCATCGAATTCTTCATATAAGGCCTCCGCGCCGTGCGGCTTTATATATGCGTTTATATCATTAAGCGCGGCGCGCTTGTTCAGCGCATAATAGATCCACGCGCCCGTTTTCGGGTTTTGCACGGCACTGCCCGCAAGAGTTTTTATATGCACGCTTTCATTTTCCGCGCCGTAAAGCCTTGCGGCAAAGTATGCCGCCTCGTGTGCGCTTATATTCGTTGTAACCGCCGAAAGAAGCTCTGCGGCTATTGTAACCGCGCACGTGCAGGAAAGCTTTTCGCGCACTTGGCGCAAAGCCTCGCGCATAAAGCCGCCGCGCGCCTCTACTCTGCCTATATCGCCCGTGGCATAGCCTGCGCGGTAACGTATAAAAGCCTCGGCTTTTTTGCCGCTCAGCATTTGCGTGCCCGCCTTCAGGTGAATATAAAGCCCCTGCGCAGGGTCCTCGTAGTCCATATCGAAGGGCACATCGTATTCCACGCCGCCCACGGCGTCTACGATTTTTGCAAACGATGCCGTATCCATAAGAACGTATCTGTCGATTTCCACGCAGAGCGCGCGCCCCAGAAAGCTGCAAAGCTTTTCCATAGCGGCTTTTTTGCCGCCCTGCAAGCCAAGGTAAGCCGCGTAAACGGCGTTTACGCGCGTAACGCGCAAGCCGTGCCCCGCGCCGTTTACAAAAGTATCGCGCGGTATTTGCAAAATGTTCACGCCGCCGCTTTCGGTATCGAGCGAGGCAAGCATCATAACGTCGGTGTTTTCAGATGTTTTATCGAGCCCGCAAACAAGAAAAGTATAAAATCTCTTCTCCGCCGCGCCCACAGGCGCAAGCGGAAGCGCCTTTCCCCGTGCCGCAAGCCAAAAAGCCGCAAGCAGCGCAAGAGCGAAAAACAGCGCCTTTTTCCCGTATTTTTTTATCAAATTTCCATAACTCCCTTACTCTGCAAGAAAGTTCCAGGCCTCCACCGTGTGAAGGTCTATCTTTCTTTTTCTGAGCGTAAGAAAGCCAAGTGTATTTTCAATTATTCTTTGTGTAACATCGCGGAGCAGCTCTTCTGCTTTTTTGCGCTCTGCGCATATTCTTTCACATTCCGTGTGCAAATATGCCCGCATATAGCGGCAAGATGCATGCTCGCGCGTTTCTTCCGTAAAATCGGCTATAAAAATTGCCATATCAAGCGCGCTCATGCCCGCCTTACCCGTGGTATGGCAGGAAATAGCAGAAAAAACATCGCTGTCGATATCGTCGCCGAAAAGCTCGCGTGCAAAGTATGCGCCCGTTTTTTCGTGCGCCGTCGGCGGCTCACTCTGCTCGGTTATGCCGTATTTTTCAAACATTTCCGCTTGCTCTGTGTCGCTGAAGCATTTCGTAATATCGTGTAGCAGCGCTGCAAGCCTTGCTTTTTCCGTTTCCGCTTCGCTGAAGGCGCACATTTTTGCAATATATTCTGCCTCCCTCACAACAGAAAGCGTGTGGCGGAAACGCTTTTCGCTTTGAAGCGAGCGAACGCGCTCCTTTATTTCCTCAAAATGCGCCGCGTTCATCGGTAAAGCCCCTTTTCGTCTATAAATCTGCGCACGCATTCGGGCAGGTATTCGCCAGTGTCCTCGCCTGCGGCGATTTTCGCGCGAAGCTCTGTGGAGGAAATGGGAAAAGGCTCTGCCGTAAGCTCGTATATCTTCGCGCCCATGCTTTCATAAATCGCCTTTTTTGCATCTATCTCAGCGCGAAGAGAGCTTTCGCGGCTTTCGCGCACCATAAGCACCAGGGAGCACATGGCGAAGATATCGCGGAACCTGTACCATCTGTCGAAGGAAAGGAACATATCTGTGCCGATAAGCATAAAAAGCTCGCCGTTGCCCGTAAATTCGGGCAGAGTTTCCACTGTGTAGCTTTTTCCCTCGCGGCGAAGCTCCACGTCGGTAACAACTATCTTTTCTTCATCTTCAAAGGCTTTTTTCACCATTTCAAGGCGAAGCCAGGGGTCGTCGTTTCCCGAAATCTGCTTGTGCGGTGGAATTCTATCGGGTATAACGTAGAGAACGTCGAGCGAAAGCTCGGAAAGAAAGGCTTTCGCCGCTTTTATGTGTCCATTGTGTATAGGCGAAAAAGTTCCGCCAAAAATACCTGTTCTCATAGCGCGTTATCTCTTTTTAAATGTTTTCGGCTTATCGAAAGCGGGCTTTTTCTCGCTTTTCGCTCTCGCCTTATAGCCGGGTTTAACTATTTTCTTTGCAGGCTTCTTTTCTTCCGCTATTTCGCAAAGCTTTTCAAGGTCGAATTTCTTGTTCTTTTTCGATTCTCTGTAAAGCACGAAACGGGAGCCCACAACGCTTACAACATCTGCGCCAAGCTCTTCTGAAATAGTTTCAGCCGCTTCGCGTGCAAAGAAATCGCTGTTTTCGAGCGTGCGGAGCTTTATAAGCTCGCGCGCTTCGAGCGCGTTATCTATCTGCTCGAGCATATTTTCGTTAATACCGCCCTTGCCAACCTGAAATATCGTATCGTAATCGTTTGCGCGACCGCGAAGGTACGCGCGCTGTTTGCTAGTAAGCATAATTTTTTCCTTTATATAATTTTTATTATTTTCTTTTCTGTATTTCCTTGGAAAACATCTCCGCAAAAAGCGCCATAGCTCTCGCTCTGTGGCTTATTGCGTTCTTTTCCTCTGCGTTAACCTCTGCAAAGGTCTTGCCAAGCGGCTCGTAGAGGAAAAGTGGGTCGTAGCCAAAGCCGCCCGTGCCGCGGTAATCGAAAAGTATCGTACCGGGGCATTCTCCGCGGCAAACGAAGCCTTTGCCCGGCTCCCCCGGGAAAGCGAAGGCTATCGTGGAAACGAACTTAGCCGTGCGTTTTTCCGCAGGAACGTCCTTCATTTTAAAAAGCAGAAGCTCGTTGTTTCTGCGGTCGTCGCAGGGCTCGCCGGAGTAGCGCGCGGAGTAAACACCGGGCTCGCCGCCGAGCGCATCTACGCAAAGGCCGGAATCGTCGGCAACGCCGATATACCCCATTCTCGCAACTGTGCTTGCTTTTATGAATGCGTTTTCTTCAAAGGTTTCGCCGTCCTCAACTATATCATCGTTAAAGCCGATATCGCGCAGGGTGAGCACCTTTATTGCTTCAAGCCCCTTTTCCGCGCACATCTTATTTATAAAATATTCAAGCTCCACTACCTTGTGCTTGTTATTTGAAGCAAGTACTATCTCCATTTGCATCACCTCATTCAAAGAGCGCGGCAACGAAGTCTTTTGCATTAAATTCCTCGAGGTCGTCCATCTTCTCGCCTACGCCGATGAATTTAACGGGTATGCCAAGCTCGTTTTTGATAGAAATTACTATGCCGCCCTTTGCCGTGCCGTCGAGCTTCGTGAGCACAAGACCCGTAATATTTGCGGCGTTTTTAAATTCCTTCGCCTGAATAAGCGCGTTCTGACCCGTGGTAGCATCGAGCACGAGAAGAGTTTCGCGCACGGCATCGGGAAGCTCGCGGTCGATAACTCTGTTGATCTTCGCAAGCTCTGCCATAAGGTTTTTCTTATTGTGGAGTCTGCCCGCTGTGTCTATGATAAGCACGTCTGCATCGCGCTTTTTAGCTGCTGCCGCCGCGTCGAATACAACCGCCGCAGGGTCGGAGCCTTCTGTGTGGCGTATAATATCCACGCCCACTCTGTCTGCCCAGACTTCAAGCTGGTCTATAGCCGCCGCGCGGAATGTATCTGCCGCCGCAAGAAGCACTTTTTTGCGTTTTTTCTTCATTACGTTTGCAATTTTCGCAATAGAGGTCGTTTTACCAACGCCGTTTACGCCTATCACGAGAATTACCGTCATTTTGCCCTTTTCTTCGGCTATGGGCTCACCCTCGCCTATCATTCCGCGAAGAATGGAGAAAAGCTCCTCGCGCGCAACTCTCGGGTCTGTAATATAGTTTACTGCAATTCTGTCGCGCAGCTCGTCGAGAATGGCTTCTGCCGCCTCTACACCGATGTCTGCCGTGATGAGTATTTCCTCAAGCTCATCCATCATATCCTCGTCCACCTCTACGAAAGCGCGGAAAAGGTCGTTGATTCTTTCAACGAATGCATTTTTAGTCTTTGAAAGACCTGCTTTGAGTTTATCAAAAAATCCCATATTTACTCCTCTCAGTTAAGAACAACGCCTGTTTTCTTTTCAATTTCCGCAATATCTACGGAAAGCACCTGCGAAATTCCCTTTTCGTGCATCGTCACGCCATAGAGTGTGTCTGCCACCTCCATTGTGCCGCGGCGGTGCGTGATTATAACAAACTGTGTTTTTTCGGAATACTTCTTAACGTAATCCGCAAATTTATCTACGTTTACCTCGTCGAGCGCCGCCTCTATCTCGTCCATAATGCAGAAGGGCGCGGGGCTTACCTTCATAATGGCGAAATAAAGCGCAATAGCTATAAACGCCTGCTCGCCGCCAGAAAGAAGCGAAAGGCTCTTTATCACCTTGCCGGGGGGCGCCGCCTTTATTTCTATGCCCGATTCAAGCACGTTTTCGGGGTCTGTAAGCGAAATTTCTGCTTTGCCGCCGCCGAAAAGCTCGGCAAAAACCGCCCCGAAATGTGTGTTTACAAGCTGAATGGTCGCGGCAAAATCGCGGCGCATTTGTTCTTCGAGCGAGAAGATTATTTTCGTAAGCTCCTCTTTCGAGGTTTTAAGGTCGGATATCTGCGCCGAAAGGAAGGTGTAGCGCTCGCTTACCTCCTTATATTCCTCTATAGCGCCCACGTTCACATTGCCTAGCGCGCGTATTCTTTCGCGGCATTTTGCCTGCTCGGAAACAACGGCGGTACGGTTTTCTTCCGTCACCTTTTCATAGCCCAGTGCGCAAGCGGCGCTGAAGGAAAGCTCGTATTCATCCCAAAGGAAGGAAAGCAGCTTATCTTTCTTTTCCTGCGCGCTCTTGTGCGCCGATTCTATGCGCGTATATTCGCGGAAAATAAGCTCTCGCTTATGTGAAAGCTCTTTCTGCTTTGCACGGTTGCGCGATTGCTCCTGCTCCATGCGAAGCGAGAGCGCGGAAAGCTCCGCTTTTTCGCGTTCAAGCCCTGCAACGGTACCGCCCGCCGTGGCAATAGTCGTGCGGTAAGCCTCTATTTCGGCGTTTGCCGCCGCTATATTGCCAGTGGCAAGCGCCACGCTTTCTGTAAGCTCCTCGCGGCGAAGCGCGTAATCCTCTGCCTTGCCCTTTGCCGTTTCGGCAACGGAAAGCAGAAGCTCCAGGTTCTTTTCTTCTCTTGCAAGAGCCACGCTCTTTTCGCTTTGCTGCGTGCGGCCCAGAAGCTCCTCGGCAGTAAGCTTTTCGCGCTCTGCGGAAAGGCGCTCTGCGCGCTCGGAAAGCTTGGCAATCTGCTCGGCATATTGCTTTTCCTTTTCGGAAAGCGCCTTGGCTTCGCCCGCGTTTCTTGCCGCCTTGCCCGCAAGTGCGTCGTACTCCTCGCGTATGCCCGCAAGCGTGGCTTCCATGCCCTTGCCCGTGGAAACGAGCACCTGAAGCTGGGTAGATTCCGCTTCCTTCATGGTGTGCAGCACGGAAAGACTTGTGAGAATACTGTCTTTCTTCTTTTTAAGCTCCAACATTGCCGCTTCGTTTTTCTTTATATCGGCAACAATAGCTGCCATTTCCTTTTCCATAGCGGCAACGTCTGCCTGCATTTTTTCTATCTGCGCGCGGCGGGAAAGCATACCGCTTCCGTTCTGCGCCGAGCCGCCCGTAAACGAACCGCCAGCGTTTACAACCTGTCCGTCGAGCGTAACTATCTTATAGCGGAAATCGAGCGCGCGGGCAAGCTTCGCCGCGTTATCGATATTGTCTGCCACTATAATTCTGCCTAGCATATTGCGTATTATGCCCGCAAACTTGCTGTCGGCGCGTACAAGGCGCGAGGCAACGGCAACAAAGCCGCGCTTCGCCGTGAGCATCATTTTGTCTGCGTCAAGCTCTGTGCCGTTCACGGTGGTTACGGGGCAAAACGTTGCCCTGCCCCCGTTCTGGCGCTTGAGGTAGGCAATGGCTGCCTTTGCGCCCGCTTCATCCTCCGTAACTATGTTTTGCAAAGCGCCGCCGAGCGCCGTTTCCACGGCGAGCGAATACTGCGTATCAACCTCAAAAAGAAGCGAAACGGGGCCGTATATCGTCGGCTTTGCGCCCTCGGACGTGAGTATTTTGCCCGTTTTGTGCGCGTTCATAACAAATTTTACCGCGCGGGAGTAGCCCTCGAAAAGCTCCTCCATATTTATAAGGTTCTGTATTTTTACCTTCGTTTGGGAAATATCTATAAAAATTTTGCTCTTCTTTTCTGCGAGAATGGCGTTTTCCCTCTCGTTTTCGGCGCGCAGTGCGTCGAGCGAGGCTACTTCATCGTTAAAGCCCTTTTCCTTTGCGGCGTAACCGTCTATTTTCGCGCGCGCCTTTTCTATGCGCGCAGAAAGCATTTTTGTATCTTCCTCGTATTTTGCAATATTTTCGCCAAGCTCGCGGCATTTCTGCTCGCCCGCTTCCCTTTGCGATTTTGCAACGGAGAAGGCAACGCGCGCTTCTACCGTTTGCGAATTGAGAAGCTCTATATCCTTCGCAATTTCCGCTTTTTCAGCGTCTATGCCCCTGAGCTGAGAAGCGATTTCGGCAAGCGCCGCCGTTATTTCGGCAAGCGATGCTTCCGTTTCTCTCTTAGCCTTTTCCGCCGCCGTGTATTCAGCCAGGCGCGCGCGGTATTCGGCATCGGCGCCGTTTATAGAGGCTTCCAGCGTGGAAAGCTTTTCCTTCGCGCCATCCAGTACGGCGCGGTAGTGCGAAAGGTCGTTTTCTTTTACAAGTATTCCCGATTGCGCTTGGTGAAGCTTTGCCGTAACCTCGGCTATTTTCGCCGTGGCGCGCTCGTAATTGAGCTTGTTTACCTGTATTTTTTCAAAAAGCAGCTCGTCTGCCTCGTCCATTTCCGCAAGCGTTTCATCAGAGCTATCAAGCTCGTGCTTCGAAAAGGTCAGCTTTTCGGCAAGCTCCTTTTCGCTTTTGCCAGCATTTTCTATATCGTAAATCGAAAGCGAAATATCTGCCGCTTTCTTCTTTTCGTAGATTTCAAGGTATTTTTTAGCCTTTTCCGCGTCGCGCTCGAGCGGGCCTATGCGCCCCTCCAGCTCGCTTACGATGTCTGCCATACGCGTAAGGTTTTCGTCTGTGCCCGCAAGCTTCTTTTCCGCTTCGTTTTTCTGGTAGCGGTATTTCGCAATACCCGCAACCTCCTCGAAAACAGACCTGCGCTCCTCGCTCTTCTGCGAAATAATTTCCGCAATCTTGCCCTGGCCTATAATGGAATATCCGTTTTTGCCAAGGCCCGTGTTAAGGAAGAGCTCTACTATATCCTTCAGGCGCGCGCTTTTGCGGTTTATAAAATATTCGCTTTCGCCCACGCGGTAGTAGCGGCGCGTTACCACGATTTCATCGTATTCGGCGAGCTCTTCGTTTTTGCCCGCCTCCTCGCTGTTATCGAAAACAACGGAAACCTCCGCATATCCCATAGGGCTTCGCTTATGCGAGCCCGCGAAGATAACGTCTTCCATCTTTACGCCTCGAATGCTCTTTGATGACATTTCGCCGAGCACCCAACGCATCGCGTCGGAAATATTGGATTTACCGCTTCCGTTAGGCCCGACTACTACGGTAATGCCGCGGTTGAAATTTATGACCGTTTTATCGGGGAACGATTTGAAGCCCTGAAGCTCCAGCGATTTCAATCGCATAAGTTTTACTTCCTTTCTTCCAATGTCAAACCAATAGAAATGCTTTCAAACTCATCGTTTTCAAGCACCTTTACACCCCAAAGAGAATATTTTTCCTTCAGGTATTTCACGTTTTCTTTGTTCTGCCCCACCATTTTGGAGGTTGCGCCCTTCGGCACTGTTATCACGGCAAGCTTACCCTTTGTGTCCGCGCGCAAAAGCAGATTTTCCGCCATGTTTCTGTATGCGCGCGACCATATAAGCTCGCCCGTTGCCTCGTGGTAGGGGCTTGCGGTTTCCTCGCCCTCGGTAAGCAGCTCGCTTGCCTGCAGGCCGATGCGTATTATCTTAACACCGTGGCGCGCGAATATAGGCAAAAGCTCTGCCCCCTCGGCTATGACCTTTTCCATTTCTCGGCTTTCATATTCGCCGCGGTGCGCCATATTTTCAAGCTCTGTGCCGCGGAAAACCACCGTTGGGTAAATGCGCGCGCCGCGCGCACCCATTTGGCAAATCCTTTCCGCCGTATATTTATCTTTTTCAAGGTCGGAGCCGGGTAAGCCCGTCATCATCTGCCCCACAAGCTCAAATCCGCGCTCGCATATCATTTTGCAGGCTTGCTCTGTTTGCGCCGCGGTGTGCCCGCGCCCGCTTGCTTTAAGCACCTCATCGCTCATGCTCTGAATGCCAAGCTCTATTGTTTTTACGCCGTAGCGTTCAAGAATATCAAGTATTTCTCCGTCTATATAGTCGGGGCGCGTGGAAAGGCGTATGCTGCCAACCTTACCCGCATCTATATATTTTTTCGCGGTTTCGAGAAGATATATCATATCTCCCCTGTCTATACCCGTAAAGCTGCCGCCAAAAAAGGCTATCTGCACCTCTACCCCTGCCGGAATTGTGGCAAGCGCCTCTTCTATCTCTTTTTCCACAGAGGAGAAATCTGCCTTTTCGTGCCCGGAAATTTTGCGTTGGTTGCAAAAAACGCAGGTGTTCGGGCAGCCCAGGTGCGGCACAAATATGGGTATGTTCCTGTGCTTCTTCATGCCGTTACCTGCTCCCCGAAGAGCTTGAGCGCATCGCGCGCTGCGTTCACTTCCGCTTCCTGTATGCGCTTGCCATAGCCCCTGCCTATCACGTTGCTGTTTAGCTTTACAACGCAGGCGAAGCGCTTATCGTGGTCGGGCCCGCTTTCGCCCACCTTTTCATATTGCAGCGTTTCGCCGTTCTGCTGAACGATTTCCTGTAAAAGCGATTTCGGGTCGCTCAGCCTGTGCTTGCTGAAAATGCTTTCCACACGGCTTTTCACAAGCGGCAAAAAGAACCTTTTTACACATTCAAAGCCACCGTCCAGGTACATAGCCGCGGCAAGCGCCTCGAAAGCATCTTCAAGGTTGGAAGGTCTTTCCCTGCCGCCGTTTTTTTCTTCTCCTATGCCAAAAAGCATATACTTGCCAAGCTCTATTTGCCTTGCAAAATCGGTAAGCGAAGCGCTGTCTACAACTTCGCGGCGCATATTGGAAAGCTCACCCTCCGAGCTTTCGGGGAAAGAGATGTAAAGGTATTCGCTCGTGATTATGGATAAAACCGAATCCCCCAGAAATTCGAGCCTTTCATTGGAGGAAAGGTTCTCGCTTCTGCGCTCGTTTGAATATGATGAATGGCAAAGTGCGTTGCGCAGGAGCCTTTTGTCGGCAAACGTATAACCGATTCTTGCTTCCAGCCCCTGCATGGGCGGCGCGCTGTATTTTTTCTTTTCCGACATAACCTGCTCCTTTCTTAAATTTCATGCCGAATATGATGGCAAAACGCCCGCAATTCAATATCATTCCGGCAAATATACTTATACTTATATAGTATAACTCATAAAAATTCAAATTTCAAGACTATGCGTGTAACTTTTTCTTTTTGATGTAAAAAGTTGCATAAAGTTTTGTGAGATATAGATTTTGCTCAAAGAAAAAGACGAAGAAAATTCTTCGTCTTTTTCTTTATGCTTCAACTTTTCCGTCGGAGCAGGTTATTTCGTCAATATATGCGTTGATGTTCCAATATACGTCCAGCCCCACGTTCTGCCAGGCGCTCTTGCTGCCGCTATAGCTTATACCCGTAATCTTTTTACAGTTTTCAAAATTGCGCTCACCTATGCCGCGCAGTGTTGTGGGCAGCTTCACACTTTCAAGGCTTTCACAGCCCGAAAAAGTTTTGCCCTCCAGAAGCGTAAGCCCTTCGGGAAGAACCGCTTCTTTAAGCGAGGTGCAGCCGAGAAACGCGCCCACGCCCACGCTTTCAAGCCCGCCGAGCTCTGCGCTTTCAAGCGCGGTGCAACCCCAGAAGGCATATTCACCTAGCGATTTTGCGCTTTCGGGTATTTTCACGGCGGCAAGCGAGGTGCAGCCCCTGAAGGCTTCCGCGCCTATGCTTTCAAGCTTTTCGGAAAGAGTTATTTCCGCAAGACCCCTGCAGCCGTAAAACGCGCGCTCGCCCAAGGCAACCACGCCCGCGGGCAGCTTTACGGAAGCGAGCTTCGAGCAGCCCTCGAAGGCGTTGCTTCCTACGCTTGCGAGCGCCGTGCCGAGGTCTATACTTTCAAGCGAGAAGCAGTTTTTGAAGGCGCCGTCGCCAATAGCCTCAAGCCCTGCGGGCATTTTTGCGCTTTCAAGCGCCGTGCAGGAGGCAAACGCCTCTGCTCCTATGCTCGTAACGCCGTCGGGCAAAGTAAGCTTTTTGATTTTAACATTGCCCTTGGCCGCCCCGGGCGCAACGGCGCTTACCTTAAGCCCGCCTATGCTTTCGGGTATTTTAAGCTCGCTCGGGAAATATATAGCCGCGGCAACAGCTCTTTTTTCAACGGCTGTAACGGTGCAGGAAGCGCCGTCGCCGTTTGCACTGCATTCAAAAGTATATGTATTGTATATTCTTAGAAAAACGTAAAACGCCGCGAGCAAAACCAAAAGCGCGCACGAGCAGATAATAACTATCGGCACAAGCGATTTGCTTTTTTTCTTTTCCGTTCGCGAACGGTTTTTCGTTTCAAAATTATTCTGCGATATATTCATAAGTAAAATTCCTTCGGAAAACGTATTTTATTTCATTTGATATAATTATACTTCATTTTCTATATTAATACAAGTATAAAAAAACATTTTATATATAAATTCAAGTTTATTTTCGGTTTATATTTACTTTGTAAAATATATAAGTACAATAAAAAAACAACTATAATATACTTTTACAGAAAGAGGAAAAGACAATGGGAAAGACATATATCGTATATAACCCCCTTTCCTGCAGCGGATGCGGCAAAGAAAACGCAGAAAAGGCAGCAGGCTTTTATAAAGCAGAGGAGGTTGTGTATAAAGACATCTGCGGAACTGATTATAGTAAAATTTTTGCAGAAACAGCGCCCGAAGATATAGTAGTTATCTGCGGCGGCGACGGCACGCTCAACCACTTTGTAAACGAAACGAAGAATATCGCCTTTGAAAACAGCATTTACTATTACGCTACGGGCACGGGCAACGATTTCCTGCGCGATATAGACGGCGTTCAGGGCGAAAAACCCATTTGCATAGATAAATACATAAAAAATCTCCCCTCGGTAAAGGTTCAGGGCAAGGATTACCTTTTCCTCAACAACGTAGGCTTTGGCATAGACGGCTACTGCTGCGAGGTTGGCGATAATATGCGCGCACAGAACAAAGAAAAAATAAGCTATACGGCAATCGCCATAAAAGGCCTTCTCTTCCACTATAAGCCCACAAACGCAACCGTTATTGTAGACGGCAAAGAATACAATTTCAAAAAAGTATGGCTAGCCCCCACAATGAATGGTAAATTTTACGGCGGCGGTATGATGCCCACGCCCGAGCAGAGCAGGCTCGACGAGGAGAGCAAGGTTTCAATAATGCTCCTTCACGGCACGGGCAAGCTCCGCACGCTTATGATCTTCCCCGACCTTTTCAAGGGCGAGCTTGGCAAATATACAAAAAATAACACCGTTCTCACGGGTAAGAAAATAACCGTGCGCTTCGAAACCCCCCGCGCCGCGCCGATAGCGGGGGAAACGGTAACGGGCGTAACCGAATATACGGTTGAAGCCGGCGTTACGGCAAAAATAAAATAATTCTCTTTTTAATAAAGTAATTCTCCTAAAGAAAAAGAGCCTCCTTCGGTTTTTGTGTACCGAAGGCAGGCTCTTTTTCTTTGCGCCCCGTTATTTATGGAGCGCTCGGTATATTCTGTTTTTCGTCGTTTCTCTGCGCCATACGCGAAGCAGGCTTTTGTTTTTGTACATAAGGTAGCCGCTGCGAAAAAAATCCACTGTCATAAGCAGCATAAGCGGCACGGCAACCGCGCCGAGCGCCGCCACGTGCCAGGTTTGCAAAAACTCAAAAAGCGGCACGAAAATATTATCCATAAAATGAACGATAATGAGCGAAAAGCCCGCGCTTGTGGGTATAGAGGTATATTTCGTTATGTGAAGCGGAAGCGCGGTATAGTTCCACCACTCTATGCCGCATATCTTTTCCACGGCAAAGCCGAGTATAATTTCGCCCACGCATATGCAGAGCATTATCATAATAAAATAGAAAATTATGCTAACCGCTTCGCTTTCAAAATCGAGCTTTATAGGCCCTAAGTGCATTTTTCTCGGCAAGCCGAAAAGCAGGTACATCGCCGCCACGGCAAGCCCATAGCCAAGCAGAAAAGGCAAGGTCATATTTTTATTATCCATAAAGCCCTTCGTCGCCGCCGTCCAAAGGTTTTCCACGGCAAAGCCGAGGAATGAAACAAGAGCTATAAGCATAAAAAAGGCAAACAAATTCTTCATCAAAATCTTCCTTTCCAAGAGGTTATTTTTCATTTTATGCTTATAAAATACAATTTTTTTGTAAACCGAAACGAAACCCAATCTAAACTGAAAATAAACTTTTAAGTGGTATACCGTAAACATAAATCGGCAGAGTAAACAAGTTCTCTACCGATTTTTATTCAACTTTATTATTTCACGGGAAGATCTACGGTAAACGACGTTACGCCCTCGCCGCTTCTTACGGAAATAGCGCCGTCGTGAAGCTCTACCATGCGCTTGACTATGGCAAGGCCAACGCCGTTGCCCTCGGATGCGTGCGATTCATCTGCCTGGTAGAATTTATTCCATATTTTTTTAATATTTTCGGGGGAAATTTCGCTGCCTGTATTGCTTACGGTAACGGAAATTTTGCCTATGCTCTCTTCAATAGTAACAGAAACCGTGCCGCAACGCGGCGAAAACTTCACGGCGTTATCAAGAAGGTTTATCCAAACCTCCTTAAGCATTTCCTCGTTTGCCTCTATTTCATATTCGTTAAAATCGAGGATAAGCTCTATATTCTTGCGCTCCCATTTGTTTTCAAGCAGAAGCACGCAGGAGCGTATCTGCTCGGAAAGGTTAAAGCACGAAAGCTCGGAAAGTATAGCCTGGTTTTCAATTTTCGTAAGGTTGAGTACATTAGTTGCCATAGCGGCAAGGCGGAGCGATTCTTCCTCTATGGCGGTGAGGTATTTCGCCCTTTGCTCCTCGGTAAGGTTGCCCCTGTTTACAAGCTTTGCAAGCCCCGCTATGGAAACTATGGGCGTTTTGAACTCGTGGGAAAAGTTATTTACAAAGTCGCCGCGCAGCATTTCCGTGTTTTCAAGCTCTGTAGCAAGCTTATTGAAGCTTTCAGACATTTCGCTGAAGGCAGGGTAGCTTTTCCATACGTTGCCAAACTTCAAGCGCGCGGAAAAATCGCCCGCGGCAAGCCTGTTCATGCGGTTGATAAGGTCGTTTATCGGCTTCAGCGGTATTTTGCCGAGCAGAATGCTCATGCCCGAGCCGATTATAAGGCTTATAACGCTTACGAGAATTACTATAAGCGTCATGCTGGAATCCTCAAGGCTGCCCGTTATCACGCCGAATTCGCCGAGTATCCACACGGCGAAAACCGCAAAGGCTATTGCTATGAGCAGCACCGCGAAAACGAATATGCCAAAAACAAGCGAAAGCGAGAAGCGGTGCGATTTTTCCGTCGCCACAAATCTTTTGCCTATAGCGCTTATACCGGCGAGCGCGTTTTTCTGTTTTTTCTTGCTCATATCTTTTTTACCGCCTTATAGCCCAGCCCACGCACGGATTCTATAGAAAATTCGGGGTAACTTTCAAACCTTTTGCGCAGCCTGCCGATATGCACCGTTACGGTTTCCCAGCCCGTGTCGCTTTCTGCGCCCCATATCTCGTCCATAAGCTGAATGCGCGTGAAAATCTTGCCCGGGTATGAAAGAAGCTTGTAAAGAAGCAGAAATTCCTTCTGCGGCAGCTCGTTTACCTCGCCCGCGCGCGTTACCGTAAGCGAATCGTAATCGAGCACGACCTCGCCTATTTCTATTTTTCTTTCGCTTGCGATTTTAGCTCGGCGCAAAAGCGCCTTTATGCGGTAGAGCATTTCCTCGTCGTCTATGGGCTTGGTTATGTAATCGTCCGTGCCGACAAGGAAGCCCTTGTGCTTATCGGCGGGGAGCTGCTTTGCAGAAACCATAAGTATGGGTAAATTATTATCGCTTTCGCGCAAAATGCGCGTAAATTCATAGCCGTCCATTTTCGGCATCATTATATCGAGCACCACAAGGTCTATGTGCTCCATATCCATCACGCGGAGCGCGTCCTCGCCATCGCAAGCGGTATATACCGTATAGCCCGCGCTTTCCAGCACGGCGGAAAGGAACATTCGCGTGTTTTTATCATCGTCTACAACCAAAATGTGAAACATTTTTTCCACCTCCCGCAAAAATTCTATATTTCTTTTATAAACTGAAAAGAAACAAAGGAGAGAGGTTGCCCGCTCTCCTTTGAACAGAAAAATTATTTTTCGTCTTTATATCCGCAAGCCTCGTTCATGCAATAGTGAAGCTTCTTTCCCTTCTTTTCAAGCATGAGCGCGCCGCATTCGGGGCATTTTTCGCCCGTGGGAAGGTCCCAAACGGAAAAATCGCATTTCGGGTAGTTATCGCAGTTATAGAAAATGCTCTTATGTCTGCCAAAGCTGCGAACAATTTCGCCGCCGCATTTCGGGCATTTCACGCCGATTTCTTCCTTTATTGCCTTTGTATATTTGCACTTCGGGAAGGAAAGGCACGCATAAAACTTGCCGTATCTGCTCTTGCGGATAACAACCTCGCCGCCACATTCGGGGCATTTGATATCCGTTTTTTCGGGTTCTTCCTTTTCTGCCGCCGCAGAAACACCGTCTTTTGCAAGCGGCTTTGTGTTCTTACACTCGGGGTAACCGGGGCAAGCAGCAAATTTGCCGAATCTGCCCGATTTTATTATCATGCGCTTGCCGCATTTATCGCAAATGATATCAGATTCCTCTACGGGAAGCTCAACCTTGTTTTCGGAAATTTTTGCCTGCGCTTTTTCAAGAGTTTTTGCAAAATCGCCGTAGAAATCTACCATAACGGCTTCGAATGTATCGTCGCCCGCAGCTATTTTATCTATGTCCGTTTCCATATTTGCTGTGAACTTATAGTCTACTATCTTCGGGAAGTTTTTCTTCATAAGCTCAACCGTCGCTTCGCCCAAAGGCGTAGAGCGCAAGGTTTTCTTATCGCGCACAACGTAGCCGCGGTCGATAATAGTGGAAATCGTGGAAGCGTAGGTGCTGGGTCTGCCTATTCCCTTTTCCTCGAGGAATTTCGTAAGCGAGCCTTCGTTGAAGTGAGGGGGAGGCGAAGTAAAGTTCTTTTCGCCGTTTACGCTGTCGAGCGCGAGCTCTTCACCCTCTGCAATATCGCAAACCTTTGCAAGCTTTTCGGAATCTTCAAGTGTGTCCGCATCCTCGTAAACAAGCAAGTAACCCTTGAATTTAACGGAATATTCGCTTGCCTTGAAAATATAGTTGCCGCAAGCAATGTCTGCGTTCATCGTATCAAACTCCGCATTTTTCATCTGGCTTGCCAAAAATCTGTCCCATATAAGCTTATAAAGCTTGTATTGGTCGTTTGAAAGATATTTTTTAACTCTGTCGGGTTCAAATTCCATGCTGGAGGGGCGTATAGCCTCGTGAGCATCCTGCGCGGAGCCTGCCGTTTTGAAAATTCTTCTGCGCGAGGGGTAGAATTCCGAGCCATATTTGCCGACGATGTATTTCTGCGCCGCATTTGCCGCGTCTGTAGAAATTCTGAGCGAGTCTGTTCTCATATAAGTGATAAGACCGTGGGACCCACCGAACTCTGCGCCAAGGTTAACGCCCTCGTAAAGCTCCTGCGCCACCTTCATGGTCTTTTTCGTCTGGAAATTGAGCTTACGGAAAGCGTCCTGCTGCATTGTGGATGTGATAAAGGGCGCCATGGGAGATTTGCTCTTTTTCGCACGGCTCACGCTTGCAACGGTAAACTTTTCGCTCTTGCAGGCGTCGAGCACCTCGTTTGCATCAGCTTCGCAGGTAAGCTCCTTTTTGCCCGCCTTCGTGCCGTGATATTTTGCTTTGATTTTGTGCGTGCCCTTGCCCTTGAGAAGCGCTTCCACCGTCCAGAATTCCTTGGGCTCGAAAGCCGCTATTTCTGCATCGCGCTCTACGATAATTCTCGTGGCAACAGATTGAACTCTGCCCGCGGAAAGGCCGGATTTAACCGTTTTCCAAAGGTAGGGGCTTAATTTGTAGCCCACGATTCTGTCCAGCACGCGGCGCGCCTGCTGGGAGTTTACGAGGTTCATATTGATCGCGCGGGAATTTTCTATTTCCGAACAAACCGTGTTTCTCGTAATTTCGTTGAAGGAAACCCTGTGTGCCTTTTCCGGCTCTATGCCGAGCACCGTAGCAAGGTGCCACGCTATTGCTTCGCCCTCACGGTCAGGGTCAGTTGCGAGGT
>JAFTNI010000137.1 GCA_017451975.1 Clostridia bacterium | reverse complement strand
TTAAAAAGCCAATAACCGAAGGGTTTCCCCTTCGGTTATTGGCTTTTCATTTTATGGAAAATTACGTTGAAATAGAATCAAAGCAAGAGCCTTCCCCCGTCATCAGCCATAGGGGAAGGGGGACCATCGAAGATGGTGGATGAGGTGTTCCTTCGTAATATTTCAAAAGTAAAAATTTTAAATTATAAGCGACGGTATACCTCATCAGTCACATTAATTCTCTGTTTTATCAGGTTCGAGCGTGCGTATGGCGTTGAAAGCCGCAAACACTACGTAAAAGAGTATTGCCACAAGCGAAACGTCGGTGAGCAGAGAAAGGCTCATATCCATTTCCCAGAACGCCGCAAGCGCGAGAAGCGGGGTAATATATGCGCTTATGCAAACGATAGAGGCGAGCGATGCCGCAAAGCGGAAGGGGTAGCTGCCTTGGTCTGTGGCAAGGCGCGCTTCGGAAAGCATGAACATCAGCACGGCGATAAATGCTATTTCCGAAGTAACTCTGTTGAAATCGAGCAGGGGGCGCACAGAATCGAAATAAGATGTGACAAGGTAAGCGATGCAGAAGCAAGGAAGAGAAAGCGAGAGCGTGGCAATAGAGGGGGAGTTTTTAAGCGAAACCGAAGCTCTGCCAAGGAAATAGAGCGAGGAAAGAAACATAAACACAAGCGAAATTATGTGGAAAATGCGGTAAGCCTTAGTATTGCTATCGCTGAAATCTAAAATTTCAGCGGGGTAATAAACAAGAGCGAGTATGCCGACGGCGAGCAACATAAAGCCGCAAATGGCGCAAATGGAAATAGACGTTGTGGAAGCTCGCGCGCCGAAAAGTCCGAACTGCGTTTTCTTTACGAAGAAAACGCACGTTACAAGCGCGGCAAGCACGGCAAGCAATGTGTATTCAAACGCTTGTAGCGCGGGTAGTGCGCCATCCTGAAAGCTCATATCATATGGGTTGCAGTATTCCTTCAGAAGCCACGTTCGCCATATGGTAAAGCCTATTGCCGCCGCTATGGCGGCAAAGAGATATATTTTTAAAATTGATTTTTTTGTTTTGAAATTCATGAAAAAATGCTCCTTGGTATGATTCATAACAATATTATACAATATAAATATGAACAATTAAACCTTAAAACAAAATTAAATTTAGAAATATTTTAAACAATTCTGTTTCTTACTTCACCGCCGAAGAAAGCGGCGATGTTTTTGGCTATTTCGCAAACACAGCGGTTGCGCGCCTCGTAAGCGCCCCAAGCCATGTGAGGTGTGAGGCATACGTTTTCGCGCGCGAGAATGCGCGCGAAAGGGTGCTCCTTCGGGAAAGGCTCGGCGGAGTAAACGTCTATGCCAAGCCCGCCTATCTTGCCGCTTTCCACGGCTTCGGCAAGCGCCGCCTCATCGGCAACGGCTCCGCGCGCCACGTTTATGAGAATAACGCCGTCTTTCATTTTTGCTATGCGCTCGCGGTTTATCATGCCGCGCGTTTCATCTGAAAGCGGAACGTGAAGGGAAATGATATCTGCCCTACTGCAAATTTCATCGAGCGTGGCTTGCTCGTAAACCTCCTCCTTTTTCCTGCGGCACATAAGCACGCGGCAGCCGAGCGCCGAAGCAATACCCGCAACGCGCGCGCCTATACCGCCGCCGCCAACCACACCCCAGGTCATAGAGGAAATTTCGTGGAAAACGGGCGCAACGCGGTTTGCCGCGCCGCTTTCGGTATATGCGCCTGAATGGGTGAAGCTTCTGTATTCCGTAAGGTTTGTGGCAAGCGAAAGCGCCATGGCGAGCGTGAGCTGTGCCACGCTTTCGGTAGAGTAGCCGGGCACGTTGCAAAGCGCTATGCCGTTTTCGGCGCAATACGCCGTGTCTATATTATCATAACCCGTGGCGGTAACGCAAATAAGGCGCAGGTTTTTCGCCGCGGGGAGGTTTTCGCGGTTGAGCTTTATTTTGTTTATTACAAGGACTTCGGCGTCTTTTATGCGCGCGGTCACGTATTCGGGCGGTGTTTTTTCGTATTCCGCAGTTTCGCCGAGCGCGCGAAGCGGGGTAAGGTCTATATCCGCGCCGAGCGTTCCTTTGTCAAGTATTGCAATTTTCATTGTGGTTAACCTTTCGTGAGTCTTACTTTTATTCTATAATATCATATAACGGTGTA
>JAFTNI010000013.1 GCA_017451975.1 Clostridia bacterium | reverse complement strand
GCCGCAGAAAATGGCCATGCTTGGTCACAGCGACAACTCGCTTACTGTTATCAATTCGGTCACGGCGTAGCGCAAAACTACCAGAAGGCTTTTGAATGGTATAACAAGGCTGCAGAGCAAGGGCACGCGCAAGCGCAAGGCGATATTGGATTTTTCTATGAAAAAGGCTACCACGTTGCGCAAAACTACGGAAAAGCCCTTGAATGGTACAAAAAAGCCGCAGAAAATGGCCATGCTTGGTCACAGCGACAACTCGCTTACTGTTATCAATTCGGTAACGGCGTAGCGCAAAACTACCAGAAGGCTTTTGAATGGTATAACAAGGCTGCAGAGCAAGGGCACGCGCAAGCGCAAGGCGACGTTGGGTTCTTCTATGAAAAGGGTTATCACGTTACACAAAACTACGAAAAAGCCTTTGAATGGTACAAAAAAGCCGCAGAAAATGGCAACGCTTGGTCACAATGCAAGCTCGGCTATTGTTATGGTAACGGCAAAGGTGTTGAAATGAGCAACGAAAAAGCCTTTGAGTGGTACACCAAATCTGCCTTGCAAAACGACGTAACCGCCCAATACAACCTTGCACTCTACTATGAAAACGGGTACGGCACGGCGCAGAACTACCAAAAAGCAATAGAATGGTATGAAAAAGCAAAATCCGGCGGCGATACAGATGCTCAAGCAGCGATCGACCGTATAAAAGCAAAGCTTGCCCAACAAACCGAGGAAAAGAAGGCCAAAGAAGCCGAAGCGCAATTTGACCTTGGCGAAAAATATTACTACGGCAGAGGAGGATTTGTTACAAATTACACTCAAGCCGCAAACCATTACCGCAAAGCCGCCGAAAACGGCCACGTAAAGGCGCAGGTCGAGATTGGCAGATGCTACGAGAACGGGCGCGGTGTGTTGAAAGACCCTGCTCTCGCCGTTTCGTGGATAACTAAAGCGGCAGAAAAAGGCAATGCCGATGCCCAGGCAAGCCTTGGCTACTACTACGATACGGGCTTCGGTGTAGTGCAAAACTACTATAAAGCAGTAGAGTGGTATACGAAAGCCGCATTGCAGAACAACAAAACGGCGCAGTACAACCTCGCTATTTGCTACGAATACGGCAGAGGCGTAATTGCCGATAAATACAAAGCCATTGAGTGGTATAATAAAGCTGCAGCGCAAGGCCACGCAAAAGCGCGCGATGCCGCCGCAAGGCTCTCTGCTCACCAACCCAAAAGCGCCCCCGCCGCAACAGCTGCAACATACGAGAAAAAGCCCGGTTTCTTTGCACGAAGCTTCTTCTTTATGTTTTCGCTTGTTGCCCTCATCCCCTTGCTCTTCGTTTTCGATAACGGCAAGGTATGGGCCGCACTTTACAGCATTACCCCGCTTGGCTTGGCTAAGCAAACGGGTATACCGAATTTCTCATACTCTATGACGGTATTCACGGTATGCACGGTTATAGTTTATTTGATATCCCTGCTCTTTATAAAATATATTCTTCACGAACATGATAAAGTCCCGTTTAACAATCACCTTTTAAACGTCATAGCTTGCATCGGCATATGGTATGCGGGCTACGGAATTTCTCATTTGCTTGTGAAAATAACGTGGGGCTACCGCTTCTTTGCTTTGATTATTGCAATAGTAGCAAGCTTTGCCCTGGCAATAGCCCACTTCTTCTTACAATCTGCACTTGATATTAATTTGCACTATTCCAAAGACGTTACAAGCTACAACAATAAACTCTGCCTTGTAAACCTCAAGTATATAGTAAGCCTTGCTTTCTTCCATATAGGTATGACTATCGTGCTTGCATATGAAAACGGTATTGGCCACGAAGACACCTTCTGGAACAATTTCACGCTCACCGCGCTTTTGATAGGCGGAGCAGTATTCTCGCTTTTCTACGCTATAAAGAGAATAACCGTTGTGTGCGAAAAAGGTATGATGAGCTACAGAAAAAGGGAGAAAATCAGGAACGAAATTATTTTCATCGTAATTACCCTTGCAGCTGCGGCAGCACTCTTCTTCTTCCTTGGTGTGCCCGGCATCAACGTGGAAAACAAAGCCTTGGAAATATGCCTTTTCCCTGCGCTTATAACAATTCCTTTCGTTTTGATTTTCAGAATCATTTCGATCATATCCATTAAAGCCAGAAATTGATACTAAAAAACCGACAAGTTTAGGGTCGTACCCCAAAGGACAGTTTTGAATAGTAAAAAAGCCTCGGCAGGGAGTTTCCTTGTCGAGGCTGAATTTGTTTATTCTCTTGTTAGGACATAATACTGAATTCTTCCTGCGAAAGAATAATCTCCCGATTTCCATTCAAGGATCAAAAATTCTTTCCCTTCGTGTTCGACGATTTCATATGCACAAGCTGTTTTACTATATTTGTTCAGTTCAAGTCCCTTCGTCCAGTTGATCATTCTTTCGCGGTTCTTGGTGACGGTTACTAAGCTACCGTCTGAAAGGAATTCGATGCGCTGGAGAAACAAATCTCCGCCCTTCCAAGTTTTTCTTGTCGGGTTAAAATCGTCACGGTTTCTGATAAAATCAAACGTCTTCCAAGCACCGAGAACTTTTGTGTCAGCTACGAAAGGATGATCGGTGTTATCGCAAAGCTGAATTTCTTCCTTGGATGCGATATGACTGCTGTCGGTTTGCTCATATACCCAGAGCTCGGTTGTATCATTTTCGTGCATCTTAATTTCAATGAACATCAACTTTCGTCCTTGATTGGTTATGATGGTATACGGATGTTCTATAAGCTCCTCGCGGTCACCGGTAAGCGTATATATTTTTCCTTTTGTCCATTTTGGGATGACCCAATAAGGCTGACCTCCGTCGATGAAATGTAATTTCTGCAACCATACCGAATGGGAACATTTGGGCTTTCCGTACACAAAATGCTCACGTGTTGGAACAATGTCCAAAAACTCCCATGTTCCGCATACTTCGGGATCGTCAACAAACGGAATTTCCGTATCCTTGGCATGAAGTTTTTGATCCTTGCGCGCGCAAACCGGAAGCTTTAGCTCCACCGTTCCGTCCTCGTGATAGATTTCATAATATGCGCCGCAGATTTCGTAATTTGAACCGTCAAGATGTTTGATCATTGCTTTATAGGCAGCGTCAAGCTCATCAGATTTACAAATCAAAGAAGCAACATTCGCACCGAGGGAGATCATCTTTTCTTCATATTCGCAAGAAGGCGGAAGCTTGCCTATAATCTCCATACATGTGGCAAGGTCGAAATCGGCTTCTCTGTACTCAGTTTCGTAATTAATGATAATTTTTCTTTTCCCCAGAATTGTTTTAGGCAGGTTACTTTTGATTTTTGAAATATTATCAAAAGCATCGGATTTGGATAAATAATTTTTTCGAATGTAAGCAACGCGCATTTCATCGGTTGCTCTGATAATAATATTAAACATTTTCGACTCTCCTTTTGTCAAATTGTTTTTGATAGATTCAATCGTCCTTAACTGTGTTTGTGTGGTTTCAATCAATGCTTGCAATTCGACAAGCTTAGCATTTAATGCGGCTGTGATTTTCTCGTTATCGTTGGTTGTCAGCTGCACACGTATCTCATCCAAAGAAAAACCGAGTTCCTTCAAGGCAATAATACGATAGCAATCTTCAAGCTTTGATGCTGAATAATAACGGTACCCCGTGAATTTATCAATTTCATCGGGGATAAGCAATCCTTCGGCATCATAATAACGCAAAGTCTTTACCGAGATATTGCACAGCTTAGATAATTCACCTATCTTATACATAGCGTTTTCCTTTCATTGAGATTTTGGCGGACAGAAACAGCGCTATTTCTATCTTGCAAGTAAAGTATATCATTACAGTTAAGGGGAGATTCAATAGGGTTTTTAAATTTTTTTGACATATTTATTATACCATAAAAATTTGTCTTTTTCAATAATATGAAATACATATTCATCGAGTCGCAGCATCGCTTTCAGCGGTGAGTAAGTGCGCACTTGCAGAAAAATAAAAAGCCTCCCTTATGTAAAGGGAGGTGACACGGCAACGCCGTGCGGAGGGATTGTAAAAATTAAAAATCACGCAAAAACAATCCCTCAGTCAACTTCGTTGACAGCTCCCTTTGCACAAGGGAGTCGTTGGCTGTAACCGTTTATTTTTCTGTTACATTATTGTAAACTGTCCTTTAGAACCCCAAGCCTTTACTTGTTGGTTTTTTGCCGTTATAGCAATATTAAAGAACGTCGCTTTTAAAAAGCTCTTCATCCGCACACATGCGTATAAGCAGATTTTTCATGTAGTGGTAAGCACAGCTATTCATAAGAAGCTTGGAAACCTCGCCAACGTGGCGGTTTTCCGCTTTTTCCAAAGCTGTTCCCTTTACCCAGAGGTTGAATGCGCCCATCGCCTGGCCGCACCAGATCTGCATATCGAATTTTCTGTCGGGGTTGCCCTGCACCGCCCAACGCGAGGAGCTGCCGAGGTACCAACGGAAAACAAGCGCCATCTTCATTTTCGGGTTCTTTTCCGCCTGCGGTATCTTTGAAGGGTCAACCTTTGCAAAATAGTCCTTCGTGCCGTTCCATATGTTTTCAAAGGAATCCTTCAGTATCTTCTTTTCGACACGGTCGCGCTCTGCGGCAGGGATTGCTTCAAAGGAAGGATATTTTACGTAATATTCATAAAGCTTCTGTGCATTCTGGGCGTACATCGTCTTTTTCTTTATAACCTCAACCTTGGCGCCCATTTCGAACATATCTGCGCAGGGTGCCATAGTAACATCTGCCATAGCCGTTTCTGCCAAAATCTGCTTTACGTAATCGGATGTGCCCGATTCAACACACCCCTGGTTTACAGAGCCCGTAACCACGTATGCCGCGCCCATTTCAAAGGCACCCAGGCAAGAGAGCCCTGTGCCAATACCGCCGCCTGCGCCTACGCGCACCTTCTGCTGATAGCCGAATTCTGCCTGCTTTCTTTTTGCAAGAGCAATGAGCGCGGGAAGCATGGAAACAAGCGGGCGGCCGTCGGTATGACCGCCGGAATCAGCCTCTGCGGTAATATCGTCTGCAAGCGGAATTTTAGAAGCGAGCGCTGCCTCTTGCTCTGTAATAAGACCTTTTCCAAGCAGCGATGCAACACATTCTGCGGGAGGGGGGGATACAAACTTCTCCAAAACCTCTTCTCTTGAAACCTTTGCTATAATTTTATGAGGAATAACGATTTTACCCTCTTCACCCATGTGAACACCCTTCAAGCGGTAGAAAACAAGCGCATCGGAAGGAGTAATATAAGCAGAAGCCTCTACGGCAGGAACTTCCTTTTCAACAAGCATTTTTGCAAGTTCCATTTCCATCTGCAAATTTCGGTTAGAGAGCATATTTATCATATACGGCTTACCGGAAAGCTCGCGCTTGATTTTGTCTATTTCCTGCGCCACAATGTCAAGGCGTATACCGCCCGAGCCATAGGAGCCCATACAGCCCGCCTTTCCAAGCGCGATTACCATGTCGGCAGAGGCAATACCGTTTGCCATAGCGCCGCCGTAAAGCGCGTATTTAAGACCATATGTCTTTTTGAATTCACTGTCGCCAAAGTCCTTTGCGCTCAGATTCGGTATCTGAAAGAACTTTTCTTCCTCCGGCTTTTCGGTGGAAACCACCGTCTGCCCCTCTTTTTGGCAGATATAAAGAACGGGAAATTCTTCGCCGGCAAGAATGCGCGTGCTGTTTTCTGAGTTTACGATTGGCATAGTTGAGCCTCCTTAATTATCGGCATTTACAATTCTTAATGTATAGCTGTCGATCTGCATGATCTGTACTTCATCGTTATAGATCGCAGCATCGAAATAAACGCTTACGCTTTCTTCCTCCTCCACAACGTTCTTGACGTTGACCTCGTAGCGAAGCGTGCTGTATCCGTGACGTACCTGGCCGCGGAATTTGGAATCTACGCAGTTACCTTTTATCATAGTGAAGGTAGCGTTATCAAATTTATTTATAATACCTGCGTGGGCAAAAAGGAACATACCAAGCTGGGTAACGCCGTCGCTTGTAATAATTGCGGGAAATACGGGGTCGTTTTTGAAATGTGCCTTGAAGGGCCACATATCGGGCGTGATCTGCTTTTCGCCGCAGATAAGACCTCTGCCGTAAATACCGCCCTTGTAATCGATGTTCGTTACGCGGTCTACCATCTTAAGGTCGTATGGCAGATAGTAGATTTCCTTCTGTGTAGGCTTCGGCGGGACACCGAAGCAGCTTTCGTAATCACCTCTGTAGAAAGCATCGAGCTCGTGCTTTTCATAGGTAGTTCTTTTCGTATCTGTATAGTGGGGGAATTCTTTGGGCTCCACATTCTTGCGCATTTTTATTTTTGGCTGGATAATACCCTTGTTGGAAGCAAGG
>JAFTNI010000136.1 GCA_017451975.1 Clostridia bacterium | reverse complement strand
CGTGCCGTTTTTGCTGAGCGTGTTGCCGAGGTGGAAAGCCGTCATGGCAAATTCGCCCTTTCCTGCGGAAGCGAGATGCTCCTGAATTTCATAGAAAGCGTTTGCGCCGTAGTAGTCGTCTGCGTTGATGATTGCAAAGGGCTCTTTAACAACGTCTTTGCAGCAGTAGATCGCATGACCCGTGTCGAAGGGCTTCTTTCTGCCCTCGGGGAGCACGCTCATATCCTGGAAAACGTATTCAACAGCAATGTTTTTCGCAATTCTGTTGCCTACAAGCTCCTTGAAATCCTCTGCCATATCCTCACGGATGATGAACACTACCTTGGAAAATCCTGCTTTTTTTGCATCGTAAACGGAAAAGTCGAGTATGCCTTTGCCGTCTGCCGTAACGGGCTCTGCCTGTTTAAGCCCGCCGAAGCGGCTGCCCATGCCCGCCGCCATTACAACAAGTGTTGTTTCCATAAATTTTTCCTTCCTTTATCTTCTATAAATTATTTCACCGCCGCACACGGTGTATATCACGTTGAATTTATCGTCAAGCACCGCAAAATCTGCGCGCTTGCCTTCGCTTATGCTGCCCGCTTCCTTTTCTATGCCCAGAACCTTTGCGGGGTTGATGGTAGCAAGGTCGCACGCCGCCGCAAGTGAAAGCCCCGCCTTTTCCACCATATTTTTCACGGCAACGTTCATGCGCAGTACACTTCCCGCGAGCGTGCCGTCGGCAAGGCGCGCCTCGCCGTTTTTAACAATAACCCTTTGCCCGCCCAGCTCGCTTTCGCCGTCGGCAATGCCTTTTGCGCGCATTGCGTCTGTTATAAGCACAAGCTTTTCCGCAGGCTTGCATTTTGCAAGCAGCTTTATGGCCGGTACACTTACGTGTATTGTGTCTGCTATAAGCTCGCAGGCAAGCTCGTCGAAAAGCATTGCGCTGCCCACAGTGCCTATTTCTCTGTGGTGGAGCGCGCTTTGCGCGTTATACGTGTGCGTCACGTTTTTCGCGCCGCACGCAATAGCCTTTTCAATATCGGCGCATTTTGCGCCCGTGTGGCCAATCGATGCCACAATGCCCTTTCCCGCCACATGGGAAACAAGCTCGCACGCGCCCTCTTCCTCGGGCGCTAAGGTAACGATTTTTATGCACCCGCCGCTTGCCTCGTTGTATTCGTCGAAGGCGGCTATATCGGGCTTCGCCACGTATTCAAGCGGTTGCGCGCCCTTGTGCGCCGCCGCTATAAACGGGCCTTCCAGGTGTATGCCTAGCAAGCGCGCGCCGCCGCGAGCGCTCGCACGGTAATCCTTCACCGCGCGCATGGCGGCGAGTATATTTTCGCGGCTCTGCGTCATCGTAGTGGCGAGGAAAGCCGTAGTGCCCTCTGCCGCCACGGTTGTGGCTATAGCCTCGAGCGCCGCAAGCGTGCCGTCCATAGCGTCTGCGCCACCCGCACCGTGAATATGCTCGTCTATAAACCCGGGCAGCACAACGGCGTTTTCGGGCAAGCTTATAACCTCGTCTGCAAAATTGCAAATGCCGATTTTTTCTATCTTCTCCCCGAAAAGCACGTCGGTTCTTATAATTCCCTTGCCCTCAACGTAAGTAAGGGCGTTTTTGAAACATCTCATATTTATACCTTAAAGAAGGCTTGCCGCCGCTTCGTCGCAAATAAGCGTGCAGTCTGCGTGGTTCTGAAGAATGCTTGCGGGCACATCTTCCGTAACCTCGCCGCGAACAAGACCGTAAACCGCCTTTGCCTTGTTTGCGCCGTTTGCCATTATAACTATCTTTTTAGCCGCCATAATGTTGGAAAGACCCATTGTGAAAGCCTTTCTCGGCACTTCGTCTATGCTCTTAAAAAGGCGGGAGTTGTCTTTTATAGTGTTTTCCGTAAGGTCAACAACGTGTGTAACAGATGCAAAGGGCGTGCCCGGCTCGTTGAAGGCGATGTGGCCGTTGGAGCCTATACCGAGTATCTGCAAATCTATCGTATTTGCGGCAAGGAGCGCATTGTAGCGCGCGCATTCCGCTTCTGCGTCTGCGGCTTTGCCGTTTTCTATATTCGTGTTTTCGAGCTTAATATCGATGTGATCGAAAAGATTTGCGCGCATAAAGTAAACGTAGCTCTGGTCGCTGGAATAATCGAGCCCAACGTATTCGTCAAGGTTGAAGGCACGAACATCCTTGTAGCTTGCACCGCCCGCCTTGCAGTCGGCAATCATTTCTTTATAAAGTCCTATAGGTGTGGAGCCCGTAGCAAGGCCCAGCACCGCATCTTTTTTATCGGTAACAACCGCTTTCATAATTTTGAAAGCTTCTTTGCTCATTGCATCGTAATCTTTTACAACAATAATATTCATATTAAAAACCTCGTTCATCAAAAATAAGCAAGCTGAATTACAGCTTATATATATTATACTATATATATACTATAAAAGCAATAGATTAAATGTGAAAATTCTCGCAAATGATTTTTTAAAAATCCGCGTAAAATAAAGGCTTCCCGTTTTTCGTGGGAAGCCTTTAAGTGTGTCTATAAACCAATTTCAGGCTCACCCATATGAGGTAGCTCCACATCCTCAGGAGGCTAACAAAAATCGCACCTTTAGAGCGTCACCCTAAAGGACAGTTTTTAGAAATACGGCATATCTCGAAAGAGATATGCCGTATTTTTGCATTTGTGGACACAAATGCAGTGCTTGTCAGGAAATTTGACAAGTCATAGATGAACATAAAGAAAGGCTCCCTTGTGTAAAGGGAGCTCCGCCGTAGGCGGTGAGGGATTGTTTTTACACTGAAACTAACATTTACAATCCCTCCGTCTCGCTCACGCGAGCCACCTCCCTTTACACAAGGGAGGCTTCCAATAATCAGCATACCAAAACTTTTCGACAAATTGAAATTTGCTTTATTGCGGTTAGTTAAAATTTGCCTAAACAAAATACTCTTTATATGTTGGCTCTGATTTAATTTCGTTCATTACCTCGTCAAAGGTGCCGAAAAGGCTTGCTCCCGGCTCTTTAATTGCTGACCAATAGGCAGGTAAGGCATCATATCTATGACAAATATACATCCATTCCTCTTCATCGTAGGGATGTATACTTTCAAGTGAATATGTGAAAATTTCTTTGCTTTGGTCATAAATTATCACATATCTTTTGTCATGTGTTTTTGAGTAGATAACTGTATGAGCATATTTGTTATTACCAAAGTTGAGTTGCTTATCGTCCATAATTTCAACAATTCTTTGATATGGTATTGTATGTTGTTCGGCTCTTTTTGTTGTTAGCCAAATGTATGCTGACTCAAGTCTTTTCGCGATTAACTTTACCACATTTTCATACATTTCCGGTTTGCATCTTTTGATTTTTATACCAAATGGTTTTTTCGTTCCTTCCGATACCGCTACAATACCTCTGCCCAAAGCCAAATACACATCCCCAAAATAGAAGTATTTGCCAAAGTGTCCTTTTAAGAAAAACTTATCTTTGCAATCGTCCACACATATTTTTGTTAAATCTGCGCTTGAAAATTCACAGAATGAGGGATAATGAATGTTTGATTTTTCTTCCTCGACGCCTAAATATACGATTGAACAAGAAACGATAAGTCTTGGTTCATAGCTGTCTTTGCCAAACTGTATGATTTCTATATAACCATCGCTTTTTCTGTGATATATGGGATACCCTTGATGACATTTTATTGAGGCAAGCTCAAATCCCTTATTTTCGAGGTCCCTGCCGAGAATATCGATCAAGACTTGTTTGAATGATTTACTCATAGTTGTTCCTCTGCAATTTGTTCGTTAAGATTTAATTTGATATTTAGTTTGCGTATTCGTCAAATTCTTATTTATCATTCATATACTTATACCTCTATTATAACACAAAAACCGCAGAAAATCAATCTGCGGTTTCTATTTTTTCTGTCGGCAGGTAATGCACTCTCAAAACTGTCCTTAAGAGTCCCCCCCCATTCGGTGCGATTTTTTTATTCTGCAATATCGTCGAGAATTTCGTCTATAGCCGCGCGGAGCATTATAATTGCTTCCTTCATCGTAACACCGCGAAGCTGTACGCCCGCAGAGTCGAAGTGGCCGCCGCCGCCAAGCTTTTCTGCCATTCGCTGAACGTTTATAACACCGTCGGAGCGCGCGGAAATGCATATTACGTTTTCCACCGAGCAAACGGCAAATGCCGCCTGTATACCCTCTACGGAAAGCAGCCTGTCTGCCGCCTTCGCCGCGTTAACGCGGGTAACGCTGTTTGCGCTATCCGATTCGTTGAGCGCTATGGCTATTATGTTTCTGTATATCTGAACGTTGCTTTCAAACTGCGCCTCGCTCAGGAAATCTTCAAGCTCTGTTTTGAAAAGAGCTTGCGCATCAAGCGGAGATGCACCCTCGTTACGCAGGTAAAGCGCCGCGCTGAACGTGCGCACGCCCGTGTTGTGCGTAAACTGCTTCGTATCGAGAAGCATACCCGCGAAAAGCAGGTCTGCTTCGGGCTTGGGCAGTGTTCCCTGCGGCAAAATAAGCTCCAGAAGCTCCGACATAAGCTCTGATGCGCTGGATGCGCTGGGCTCTATATAGCCTATCTTCGGCTGTTTTGCAAATTCCGATGTTTTTCTGTGGTGGTCGATAACGACGTATTCTTCCGCGCTCTTTACAATATCGGGCGCTTCGCATATGTTCATATTGTTTACGTCGGTTACCACAACGAGCGTGCCGCTTTCCATAAGGTCCTGCGCCTGCGCTCTGTCTACGAAAATACCGTTGTAATCGGGGCTTTCCTCCAGGCTGCGGAAGCAGTTGCGAAGGTTTTTATCGTTCTGGTCTATAACGATGTGCGCCTTTGCACCGCAGAATTTCGCAATCCTTGCCATAGCCACGCAGGAAGCAAAGCTATCTGCATCGGGGAAACGGTGGCCCATAATAATAACGTTGCCGCTCATGGAAACGAGCGCTATAAGCTCGTTGGCAATAACGCGGGAGCGTACCTTCGTGCGCTTCTGAACCGCTTTCGTTTTGCCGCCGTAGAATTCCACGCCGTCCTTGGCTTTAACAACAACCTGGTCGCCGCCGCGCTGAAGCGCCATATCCAGCGCCGCCTGCGCCGCACGCTCCTTTTCGAGCAGCGTGCCCTCTATTTTCGCAATACCCATGGAAATGGTTACGGAAAGAGTAGTTTCACCAAGCCTTATTTCGCGAATTTCGTCGAGCAAGGAAAACTTATCTGCCTCCAGCGCCACAAACTGCTGCGCTTCGAAAACGCACATAAAGCGGTTGTTGCCGTATTCGCGAACGAAGCCGCCAACGCCCTGAAAATATTTTTCGAGTATTTTTTCAACCTCTTCCGCCGCTCTGCCGTAGCCCTCCTGAATATACTGAAGAAGCTCTTCAAGGTTATCTATCATAGCGTAACCTATATACGTGTCCTCGTCGCGTATGCGGCGCTCAAGCGTTTTAAGCGCAGTAACGTCGGTGAAAACCGCCATATAGTAGCATCTTCCCTCGTATTCGATTTCATAGCCTACCGCGTTGAAAACGCCGGGCAATAGCTTTTCCGTGCTTTCGCCCGTTGTAAAGTGCAGGTCTGTGCCAAGCAGGTCGTCGCTTTTTACAATGCGCTCCAGCGTGGAATCGCAAATGCTGTCTATATATTTATTATAGAAGGTTTTTTTGCTGCCGCAAACCTCCCTCAGGTGCTGGTTATACCATACTATTTTGCCCTTTTCATCGCAGATGATAACAGGCTTCGTAAGCTTCTGCAAAAACTTTGCGGAAACGCCCTGAGTAACGGCGGTTGCGTAGGCGTATACGCCCTTGCGCGAAATAGCCGTAACTATAATGTTTATAACAAGCATCAGAGCCACTATACCGATATAAATACCAAGGTGCAAAAGCAGAATTTTTTCGGGGCGGTAATCGGTATATTCAATGCACAGGTAACACATCGCCAGCGTTATCACTGCGAAGCAAGCGCATATAATGCCCCCAACGGAAAACAGGCGGAAAACCGAACCTTTATCTCTTTTACTCGCCATGTGTTTCCTCCTTTTCAGTTAAATTTCACGGTCGTCATTTTTTTCGTTTTCCTTTTTTCTGTCGTGGCAAAGGAAAACCTCGCGCACGCCGAAAAACGCGAGTATCATCACTGCAAGCGACGGCATGAACATAGAGCCGAATATGAAAAGCACTATAACCATACCTTTGTTGCGCAGTGTTTTTATCCACTTAATGCCCATAAGGAGCATTACGGGGGTAAGAACTATCACAATGCTGTAGCAAACAAGCAGAAAAACGTTCATTTCGGAAGAAAACATTGCCACAGCGGAATAAATAATATACGCCACGGAATATATAACGGCGGAAGCCTTTGAGGGCAGTGTTGCCCACTTCGGGTCGGGCAGCACAAGCTCGCAATTTGCAATAGCCGTGCCAAGCTTGAAAACAGCCGCCGTAAAATATGCTATAACACCCATTGTGGAAATAATTATAGCGGGCAAAATAAGCTTGAACGTTTCGAAAACGGCGTCTATCATAGCCGCGAAGGTTTCGCCGTCCTTCGCTCCCAGCATATTCATAAACGTGGTAAGAGTTTCTTCCTCTGCCTCGATATTTTTAATAAACGCTTCCTTCAGTACCTCTACGATATCACTGAAATACGTTATTATTGCGGAAAGCGAAAACTCGTTGCCGCCTAAAAGATACACTGCAAGAAACAAGCCTGCAAACAAAACCGCGTAAAGCACGTCGAGTACGACGGTAACAGACATTTTCGTGCTTTTCTTTTTCACCATATGCGCCATAATAAGCCCTGCGGGCAACGCAAAGAGGCTCATAGCCGCCGGGAAAACACCGCCTATAAGGAAGGCGCCGCAAACGGAAAGCGCCACCGTGGCAAAATAGAGGTAGCTGCCCGAAACAATGCTCTGAAGCGCAAACATAGCCGTGGCAACCGCAACGAGAAATACGCCGACGTGCAAAAAGCCCGTCCTTACCGAGAGCGCAAGCAAAAGCGAAGCCGCCACCTGCAAAACGGCAAGCGGAAGCACCGAAACCCTTCTCGGCGCACCGTAAATATTATCCATTTAAAATTTACCTCTCGTTTTTATCAGAAATTGATGCCCTGGCCCTTGAGCATAAACTCGCTCAGGCGCTCTGTAAAGTGCTCTGCCGTGTTATAGCCCATGCGTCTTTGCTTATTGTTCATAGCCGCTATTTCTATAATTACCGCAAGGTTACGACCGGGAGAAACGGGTATGCGCGTTGTGGGAATGCTGAGGCCGAGAATATCTGTCATTTCCATTTCAAGCCCTATTCTGTCGTAGAACTTATCTTTATCCCAATGCTCAAGCTTGAGCACCATATCAACCTTTTCGGTATCCTTTACAGAGCCTATACCGAAGGTTCTGCGAACGTCAACTATGCCTATACCGCGAAGCTCCGTATAGTGGCGAAGCACCTCGGGCGCAGAGCCTACTATAGTTTTTGCGGAAACTCTTCTGAGCTCTACTGCGTCGTCTGCAACGAGGCGGTGGCCGCGCTTAACAAGCTCTATTGCCGTTTCGCTCTTGCCTATACCGCTGTCGCCGAGTATAAGCACACCCTCGCCGTAAACCTCCACAAGCACGCCGTGGCGCGTTATGCGAGGCGCAAGCTCTACGTTGAGGTAGGCAATCGTCGCCGCCTGTATTTCCGTTGTGCTTTCAACCGTGCGCAAAATCGGAATTTCATATTTCTTTGCGGCAATTATAAGCTCGTCGAAAGCGTGGAGCCCCCAGGAAAGTATAATTGCAGGCACCTTCTGCGAGCAAAGCTTTTCGCATTTATCGTATCTTTCATCGGAAGAGAACATTTCAAGGTATTCGTGCTCTGCTTTACCTATAAGCTGTATTCTTCTGTGGTCGAAGCAATCGTAAAAACCCGTGAGCGCAAGGCCGGGGCGAAGCGTATCTGCACAGTTTACAATCATATCCTCCCAGTTTTCAGGCACGTAAACCGTTTCAAGGCGAAGCTCCTTGGCAACAGCGGAAAGCTTCGCTTCATATGTAGCATTGGATTCGTTATCCATAATAAATCTCTCTTTCTTAATTTTTTTCGTGTAAACACAATTGTACATAATAATTATACCTTAAGTGGTGAAATTTTTCAACATATATTCAAAAGAAACTTGTAAATAATAAGTTAAGAATTTATATTTTTTGTAAAAAGGAGCGAAAAATTGCCCGTATTATTTATACGCACGCTTATAGTCTACCTTGCGCTCATTGCCGTAATGCGGTTTCTCGGCAAGCGGCAAATAGGCGAAATGCAGGTTTCAGAGCTTGTAACGGCTTTTCTGCTTTCAGATATTGCAAGCGTGCCGCTTACAAACGCCGCCGTGCCGCTTTCCTTCGCCTTTATACCGATAGTAACGCTTATTTGCATGGAGGTGGTGCTTTCTTTCCTGCCCACGAAAATTTCTTTTTTCAAAAAGCTTATGGATAGCAAGCCGAGCATTATTATTTCGGGCGGAAAAATAGACCGCCGCGAAATGACGAGAATGCGCATGACGCTGGAAGACCTGCTATGTGAGCTTCACATAGCGGGCTATAGCTCGCCCGAGGAGCTGGAATACGCTATTCTGGAGCAAAACGGCAAGCTTTCATTTTTCGCAAAGGAAGCGCCGAGCGCCCCGAAAGGAATGGCTCACCCCGTGATTATAGACGGAAAAACGGCGCTTTATGCCCTTAGGGCGGCAAAAAAAAGCCGCGAATGGCTCGCGCGCGAGCTTGCCAAAAGCAAAACCGCGCAAAAAGACGTTTTTCTTATGACGGTTGACGACTGCGGAAAAACGAAAATTATAAAGAAAGAGGAAACCTTGCCGTGAAGACCTTTATCGCCGCGCTTATAATATTCGCGCTTCTCTGCGCGCTCGTTTTTTGTGCCTCGGCTTTTATAAAGGAGCGCGCGCACGAGCTTATTTCGCTTGCGCGCGCACTGCCCGCCACGCAAGAGGAGCTTGCAAGCACCGAAAACCTGATTTCGCGCACTCACGAGCTTGCCGCGCTGTGGGCGCGCAGTATGGCGCTTTTTCCATATATAATAAGCTACGATATGCTGGACCGCGCAGACGACGCCGCGCTTTCGCTTTGCGCGGCGGCGGAAAGTAACTCCACAGAGGAGTTTATTTCCGCGCGCCTGCGCTTTATAGATGCCGTTTCGAGGCTTGCGGGGCTTTTCGCCATTTCCGCGGCAAGCATAGCGTAAAAATGTGATGCGGCAAAAAAGCACTTGCGTAAAGCAAGTGCTTTTTTATATTAATTAAATTTTCATTTATGCAACGGGAACGTAGATAGCAAATGCCGTGTAATCGTCTGCGGAAACGGCAACGCTGCCGCCTGCTTTCGCTACGTTGAAGGCACGGTAGTTGAAGTTACCCCACCATTTTGCATCTACAGGCACAACAGTATCTTTGCTGCCGAGAACGTTATCGGGTCTGCCGGAGCTGTTGTTGGCATTCTGTGTCTGCCAGCCCTCGGGGCGGTACTGGTAACCGTTGAGAACAACTATAAGGGAGCCTTCGGGAATTGCCGCTTTATCGAAAATCTGTGTAGCCCAGAAATACGTAAGGTTTGTAGCCGTGGGATTTGTTGTTTTATTCTGGAGCGTCATAGCCTTGCTGTTGGAAATGTAGTATTCATGGAGGTATTCCGTAAGCTCAACCTTTTTGTAGTTTGCAAGGTCGTAGCCTGCAAGGGTAAGCGCTTCATCTGTTGTTTTCGCGTTCTTCTCGGGCTTTTCAACAGGTTTTTCTACTACAGGGTTTTTGGGAACGTAGATCTGGAAAGCCTTGAAGTCTGCTGCCGTAACTTCCGTAGCCGCGCCTTCGTATGCGATATTGAACGCACGGTATTTGAAATCGCCCCACCATTCGTCATCTACCACAACAACATTTTCTGTTGTATTTTCGGGGCGGGGAGAGGTTACTGCGCTTAGCGCTGTCCAGCCCTCGGGGCGGTACTGGTAGCCCGCGTCGATTCTGATTATAGAGCCGTTCGGAATATCGTTTTTGGGGAATATATCTGTGGAAAAATAGAATTTAAGCAAAGCAGATTTATCGTTAGCCGCTTTTGAAAGACGTGTGGAATTCGTAGAGGAGTTATAGAAGGACTGTACCATAAGGTCGAGGTCAAGGAGATAGTAATCGTCAGGGTTTTTGCCCTGAGCTGTAAGGAACGCCTTATCTGCCTCTGTAAGCGTCATGCTTTCGTGCGTTGTAATGGTAGCGGGTGTGATTTCAAAAGGTTTCGCCACTGCATTATTAACCGCCTCTTTGATTGCGGGAAGGTGGTTTGCAACGTTGGGGTATTCCTTCGGAACGTAGTCAACCGCATCTATAGATTGACCCGTGAGGAGCTTCGCCCACGTGAGCGCCGCCGTATATCTGCCTACGTCGTAGGAGAGGTGGTAGCCGTCACGCGTGAGGTGGTCGCCAAGGTAAGAGGTGCGGAGGTTCTGAATAGCTGTGCCGCTGGGGATAACGCCCGTGAAGGCTTCGTTTGTAAGAATTTCGCTCTTCGCCGCGTTAACGATAGCGTTGTACATTTTCATCTGGTCGCTTTCGTAGTTCGGGAAGCCGCTGTGTGTGGAATCGCTTTCATAAGCCCATGTCATGTGCCAGAAAACCTTTGCATCGGGGTTTTTCTTGTTTGCGTTGATGTAATCAAGAAGGTTCTGAAGGTTGCCGAATGTTTCAGGCATACCGCTGTTCTGGCTAACCTGCTGAACTGTGATAATATCCCATTCCTGAGCTTTTATGCCGTGTTCAAGGCTCTGCTTGGTGCTGGACCACGTACCCCACTGAGAAACGCGGTAATCGTAAGCTTTTTCACCGCTCTGTGCATTTGCCCAGTGCGTATCGATAGAGCAGCCGCCTATATAAAGGTTGCCAAGGTAAATGTTGTAGCCCATATCGATGAGTATGCGGCCGAGCCACTGCGTTGCGTCATCGCTGAAGCTGTTGCCTATGGAAAGGATTTTTATTGTTTTTCTTTCTACGGGGGGAGTAACGGGTGCCGTCGTGCCCGTTGTGGCTGTGGTGCCCGTTGTGGCTGTGGTGCCTGTCGTGGCTGTCGTGCCTGTAGAAGCCGTTGTGCCTGTTGTGCTTGCCGATGTTGTGGAGCTTGCCGTTGTGCCGCTTGTAGCCGTTGTGCCTGCACCGCCGCAAGCCGCAAAAAGCATCATAAAAGCGAGCAGAAGCGCGAGTAATGACGTAATCTTTTTCATAAAATTATACGCCTTAATATAAGTCTTTGATAAAAAATGCCCGCGCGCGGGCATTTTTTATCAAAGACTTATATT